>JADFON010000288.1 GCA_022562855.1 Candidatus Zhuqueibacterota bacterium
CAGAAATAAAAGCCCGGTAAGACAAGACCGTACAAGGGGAATACCAAAAAAATATATCAATCGGAAAAATGAACAACTTGAAGAATTGGCAATTCTTGATGACCGGTTTTCTGAAAATCACATTTCCGAATCGGAGTATCAGAGAAAAAGAGTGCTGGTTAAGAACCAGTTGATAGAGCTTTACAACAAGATTCAAAAATCGACGTAGTTTATAACAATCATTCATTGATCCTTTCTTAATTATTTCCCGTGCAGACAAATATTCCTGTCTTCCAAGCCCAGAAATTAACAAAGCAATATGGACGTCTCACCGCATTAAATGGGATTGACCTTGTAGTAAACAAAGGAGATTTTATTACAATTTTTGGGGCGAATGGAGCAGGTAAGACGACTTTTCTGAAAATTGCCGCTATGTTGATGGCTCCCTCGGACGGAACCTTGTTATTTAACGGGAAACTCATAAAAGAAGCGGACAATAACGCACGAAAATTGATAGGTTTTATCGCGCACGATACGTTTCAGTATCATAATCTGACGGCAAGGGAAAATTTAAGATTTTATGGAGGTATGTATGATATACGCGACCTCGATAAACAGATAAACATCCGGCTTGAGGCGGTAGGATTGTTAAAACGGGGAGACGATCTTGTCGGAGGTTTTTCACGAGGAATGAAGCAGCGGTTATCCATTGCACGGGCGTTTCTGCACAATCCTTCGATACTTTTGCTTGACGAACCCTACACGGGTTTGGACAAAAATGCTTCGGAAATGTTGAACAGCCTGTTAAGTTCTTTTAATAATTCGGAACGTGCAGGGATTATGACAACGCATAATCTCGACCAGGGTTACGATATCGCGACCCACGTGGCGATTCTCCACAGAGGGAAAATTATGTATTTTAATAAAACAAAGAATATATCCAAAAATGATTTTAGCAAGACCTATAGCGAAATAGTGGGATGATTTATTTATTCCGTACTACTTTATGCAGCCGCCGCGTAGTGGCGCCTATCACGTCGTGATCGCTATGCGGCGGTGCAGGCTTTGGCGTAGCCACTCCCGATAGGGACGCCTACGCTGCACTTTTTGTGGCAGCTTGTGAATTTATCTCATAAATGACCTACTTGAATCAAATATTCGGTATTATCAAAAAAGATATTACCACTGAATTAAGGGCGAAAGAAGCGGTCACCGCTATGCTTGTTTTCGGCTTGATGGTGATAGTAATATTCAATTTTGCTTTTAATCTCAGTTCCCAGGAGCAGATTACCATCACCCCCGGTCTTCTCTGGGTGGCTTTTATATTTGCGGGCATTCTTGGTTTAAATCACTCATTCTCTGCTGAACATGAAAATAATTGTCTGCAGGGCATGATGCTTACTCCGATGCCGAGAAGTGCAATTTATATAGGTAAATTAGCGACCAGCTCAATATTCATGTTTATTTCCGAAATCTTTATGCTCTTCTTCTTTATTTGGTTGTTCGATGTGAGGTTTACGGGAAAATGGCCCCATCTTTTTCTTGTAATGTTTCTCGGTACAATCGGCTATTGCATTGTCGGCACACTTTTCTCCGCAATTGCTGTGGGTACACGGGTACGGGTTTTCTTGCTTCCGATATTACAATTCCCGATTGTAATTCCCGTAATCATTGCATCGGTTGAGGCGACTGCGGTATTGCTCGAAGAAGATGCGGCGATAGGTTATTTTGACTGGTTAAAAATTCTGTTGTCTTTTAACATTATATTTTTTACCGTATGTGTGTTGTTATTTGACTATATATTGGAGGAGTGACGGATATGCCGGACTCAAAAGCTTCGAAAATTTTGTTTGTATTGACATTCGTTTGCATGATTGTGGCTTTATATCTTGCTTTCCTGTACGCCCCTGTTGAAGCCACGCAGGGCGAAGTTTACAGGATTCTATTTTTTCATGTGCCCAGCGCCTGGGTGGCATTCCTGGCATTTGGAGTAACGTGCTTTTGCTCGGTCGCCTTTCTTATGAAAAAAGACCTGAAATGGGACCGGATTGCGAGTTCCTCCGCAGAAATAGGCCTCCTTCTCTGTACAATTACGCTTATTACAGGTTCAATATGGGCGAAGTCTGAATGGGGTATCTGGTGGGCATGGGACGCACGGTTAACGACTACTCTAATCCTCTGGTTGATTTATTTGTCGTATGCAATGCTTCGCGGTTATATCGATGTGGAAACAAAAAGAGCTTACCTATCTTCTGTGGTAGGGATCATCGGATTTATAGATGTTCTGATTGTTTATGGTTCTATCAGATGGTGGAGAACACAACACCCTCAGCCGGTTATCGGAGGAGGGGATGAATCCGGTCTTGCGCCGGCTATGTTATTTACTCTATTATTCTGCGTAGGCACGTTTACATTGTTGTTTTTTACTTTACTCAGAAGTAAAATTGAATTACAGAAAGCTTCCGAAGAAGTTGACTATTTTCATAAAGTATTGGCACAAAAATAAGGAATTAGACCATGGGATATCTTTTTGCTGCATATACGGTTATTTGGGTCCTTTTGTCGGGTTATATCTATAGTCTCCACAGTAAACAAAAGCAACTATTCAAAGAAATCGAGCAGTTAAAAAGCCGGATAGAGTCCGATACCGGTTAAACGCTTCGAATTTTCTCAATCGGCAACCATGTGTTCCGCGCATATGCTTCAATGATAATTGGAATAGGAATGATAGGAGAGTAAAACAGTAAAATATACGATGAGATCAAAAACCGCCCACGTTATATCATAAAAAAACGATTGTTTATTCCGTGGATTATTTAATTGCGGGTTTAATATGTTTTTAGATCGCTCTTAGAGTTCCGGTTTAAATTATTTTCTGTCCGAATATTCCGTTAAAAGTATATTGAAAATTTTTTGTTCCTGCTTTGTCAGTTTTCTTTTTTTTATTAATTCCTCTATATGTTCTATATCCTTATTTATACTTTCAATTATCTTGTTATTTATGAATTGCAGCAAATTGATCTTGTTATCGATACCTGTCGACTTGTGTTGAATTCCCAATTCAATTTCCAATTTTTTGTTTTTTGTTCCGGATTTTTTTACATAACGCGTAACCATGCCTTCAATAATGTCACCGGCAAGCTCATCGTGATTGATAAACATGTACGTCAACGGATTTTCGATAATATTTGACTCCAACCGCTCCCAAAATGACAAATCAATTTCCGTGTCGATGAGTATACCTGCCCCGCTGACATTGATCGATCTGCCGTGAATAGCCGTCTTTTTGCCGCCTTCCTCGGAGATTTTTACTTCAACGGGGTGCACTAAAAAAATGCGCACCGCTTTTCTTTTTCTATTGATCGATGTGTGTTCTTCCAGATCTTTTAATGGAGACTTTGACCGGAAAAGATCATTCGTATGAATGAGCAGCGCTTTCTCTTTTGCAAATTTATCCGCCTTTTTCCCTTTCATTGAAACTTTCCTCATGTATCATTATAATAAAAATTTTATAACAATTGTCATTACCGTTTTACTAAAAGTGATGAGCCGCAGGAAGAATCGTGTAATCTAATGTAATATTTGAATCTAAGGATTACAAACAAAAAGTAATAGTGAGATGCGCGACATCGTAAATTCCTTGCTAAATTCTCGATGATTTACCGGGAAATATTGCTAATGCGCAAATT
>JADFON010000289.1 GCA_022562855.1 Candidatus Zhuqueibacterota bacterium
CATAGTTGAGAACGTTTTGAAATAAGATGTCTCAGCCTGCCTGCCGCTATGTGGCCTGCCGCTATGTGGCCTGCCGCTGGCGTGGCTCCGTTTTTCTGAGACTACGCTTGTCACGTAGCGATCCCTTTTTGGGGACACGAAAAGATAATAAAATTCTGTAACTTACATTATTTCAATATTTTACAGTAATTTGGATTGTTACCTCATTTTTAATCCTTATTAACACTACGCGAATCTTTTAATAAAATAGCATCTAAGCGGGTATAGCTCAGTTGGTAGAGCACCAGCTTCCCAAGCTGGGGGTCGCGAGTTCGATCCTCGTTGCCCGCTCAATAGAGACACAGGTATATAAACGATAACGGAAGCACAAGGATATCGAATAATTGCCAAATTTGACCTGAAAATTGAAAAATAAATATTTGACTTTTCAAAGTATCTTGTTTACCTTTGAGTTTCAAATGGATAGTTAGGCATCGCGAAAATATTCTCGTCAACCCTGATTTATTCCTTTAAGGTTTATTTTTCTTTTTACGAAGAATAATACCCCGATTTTCAGCTAATTTAATTTATTTGAGCCAGAATATCTGATTAGTTAGTCAAAAAATTTAATAGATTATTGCTAAAAGGTGTTCTACTAATTGTTGATCATGAGGAGGATGTAGAATGATTAAAAGTGTTGAAGTACAGTACAGGGGAATATTTCAAAAAAATCTCGGGAAATTTATCGGCGGAGATATTGTCCAGATAGCCACCAGAATGGGACAGATCGCTTTTTCGAATGGAAGATATAGCGATTCCCCTGAGCGTAATGGTGTTCCCTGCAAGTATTTTGCCTTTGTTACACCCGATCTGACGGAAGAGGAATTGGAAGCCGAATGCGGGGCAGCGCTGGATATTGCAGGAGTAAATGTTTCATTAGTTCTTGACGACAGCATGGTGAAAGGTGTCGAGCCGTGGGCATGGCATGGCGTTCGTGCTATAAACGAGAAGTTAGTTAGCAAGGGTTGTTTGATCGTAGTTTCACGTAGAAGTAAAGATGATCTGTTTAAATTTATTCCCAAAAAAGAGTATGACTACCGGTTGGCTTTGCTTGAAGGAGATCAAAGTTTCGCCGGCATGTGGGTAAACAAAGACGATTTAACTCGTGAAAGATGCCTTGGAGCCATTGCCGCAGTTGACCCCGATATTATTGCGATTGATGCGGTTGAAGAACATATAATGGAAACTACAAAGGAAAAATACCGGGCAGAAGCCGCCCGCGAAGCTTATGAGGCTACTTTGAGAAATACAAGCGTGGTGAGTGCCGGTGAAGGCGCCGAGTGGAACCATGAAATCCCGGAATTACCCAAATGGCAGCAACTTGACGGTACGGTTGTGATAGCTGCCGTCAAACGTGGATTCAAAATAGGTCCGAAAGGACAAAATCGTAACGACATGTTCAAAAGGGGAACAACAAAAACGGAACGTCCCGTAGTACGGTTCGATCTTTGTATCAAGTGCACGCTTTGCTGGATGGACTGTCCGGACGAATGTTTCGACCCAACTGATGACGGACTGTACGATATCACTTACGAGTACTGTGTCGGCTGTCATAAATGCGCCGATGTATGTCCTGTGCCCGAATGTATCGTCATGGCAAGTGAGCTGAATTTCGAAAATGACGATAGTCCCTGGGAGCACCACAAGCGAGACCCGGAGGGATACATAAAGTGGGCAGAAGAGAAAAAAGGTACACACAGAATAGTATACAATCATGTTACAGGCACAGGATTTGAGCGACCCAAAGGTACTTTGGTTCCACCTCAGGACAGTGGCAGAAGAATAGTTTCAAGGGAGGTAAGAACATCGTGAAAGTTATCGAAGAAGAAGTCATTGAAAAAGTAGATGTTCCGGATTCGGATGATTCGGCAGTATGGGAAGAACCACGGCTTTTGAATGGATGTCAGGCAGTGTCCCATGGTGTAAGATTGGCAAACGTTGATGTCATAGCCGCCTATCCCATACGTCCCTACACAGAAGTAATGGATGTATGTGGAAAATTTATTGCAGATGGCGAGCTTGACGCGGAATACATCGTTGCCGATAGTGAACATTCACAGTTTGAAATCGTCAAGCACGCAAGTTCAGTGGGCGCAAGGGCATTTGCCGGTAGCAGCGGAACCGGTTGGATGTATGGTTTTGAGGCGCTTGTTGTAACAGCATCCGACCGCCTCCCCCCGTTATTCATGGTAGGCAACCGCGCTCTTGATGATCCGGGCGCTTTCGGAGTTGAGCATAACGACGCATTGGCGGTCAGAGATCTGGGTTGGCTTATCTGCTGGGCTACCACCGCACAAGAAGCTCTCGAACTCGTACTTTTGGGATACCGTATCGCAGAGGACAAAAGAGTTCTAATGCCAATGGCGTTGGCGATGGACGGCGCTTTTTTGACTCACTCGCAGCACATGGTGAAAGTACCGACAAAAGATGCGGTAAAACGGTTTCTTCCCGATTTCGATCTTGGGGAAAGAAAACTCCATCCGGACAACCCTATTTCTATTGCGCCACAGGTAAACGAAGACTGGGTAATGGAAATTCGGCGGCAAAACTGGGAAGCCGCAAGAAGAGCGAGAAAAGTCATAGTTGAAGTATACGAGGAATTTAACAGTATTTTTGGACCCCGCTATGATAATCCTTTTTTTACCGAATATATGACCGAAGACGCCGACGTTATAGTAATTGGAATCGGGACGGTCAATATGCCTGCCCGTGTGGCGGTCAGAAAGCTTCGTGAACAGGGTCAAAAGGTCGGATATGTAAATCTTCGGTGGTTCAGACCGTTTCCTACTGTGGAATTACGCGATTGCTTGAAAAATGCTAAAGCGGTTGGCGTTATTGACCGCGACATCGCACACGGCGCTCCCGATAACGGAGGAGTTCTTCTCCACGAAATACGTTCTTGTCTTTATCCGTTGAAAGAAAGACCTTCGATGGTTAATTATATTACCGGTCTTGGCGGACGTGATGTATCGATCAAAGACTGTATCAGGATGTTCGATATTGCAACAAAGGCGCAAGATACATATGAAATGGATGAGTTCGTGACCTGGATCGGATTAAGAGAATAATTCCGTATTTGAATTATATTTTATATTTTTTAGGAGGCAATAGGACAAAATGGTAAAAAGACCAGACATAGATTTCGAGCGAATCAAAGGTGTAAAACAGACGCCTTTGGAGGAGATGTACACATCAGGGCATAGAACATGCCAGGGATGTGAATCCGCACAGGTGATGCGTGATTTTTCTAAGGCATCGGGTCCGCGGACAATAGCAACGGGGGCTACCGGCTGTATGTATGTAGCCAATACAAGTTACCAGACTACCCCCTGGATCATCCCCTGGATGCATACGCAGCTTGGTGCCGGTGGAGTTTCCGTGATCGGAATGGCGGCAGGTCTCAAGGCGCTGATGCGGAAAGGCAGAATAAAAAAAGAAAAGATCAATGTCATCAATTTTTCGGGTGATCTTGGAGGCGGCGATATGGGTCTCTCCGGTATATCCGGGGCGCTCCAGACCGATTATGACCTTCTCATCATTCTTTATGACAACGAATCTGCGGCAAACACCGACATTCAGGCTACCGGTATGACTACCTATGGCGCGCAAACGTCATTT
>JADFON010000290.1 GCA_022562855.1 Candidatus Zhuqueibacterota bacterium
TTATCCTGGTCAAAGGTAAATATTCTATCCCGCTTATACCTGCCTTCACTCAAGTGTTTCTCGAACCGATGCGAAAAGATACCGGTCGTGTCAATATACGAAATAAACTCATCTCTTACGGGATAAATTTTTGAGATAAAATTGTTCGATACGACAGTGGTGTTTATTTCAAACACATCATGACCATTAAATTTCTTTATGCGTGGAATCGCCATTACCGCAGTGCCGACGGTGATAAAACCAAGGTCAATATCAAAGGTCAGCTTTTCCCCGACGGAAAACGCATTATTAGGTATATACCGGAACTGTTGAGTCCCAATTTTGTAATGTCTTACTTTGGCACGAGGAAAAGATTCCGTATATACACCACTGCCTACAAAGCTTATCCCTACTGCTAACAGCGTAATCGTCGTAAATATTTTTTTCGTCATTATTTATAGTCCTTGATCTGAAAAATAAATTTCTTCGAATATGTAAGTATACTAATTTACACGATACTTAGTTTCTTTTTTGCGTCAATTTCATTAAATATTTTCCTCGCAGCATTCAATACTTGTTCCGGAGTAATTAATTCC
This sequence comes from Candidatus Zhuqueibacterota bacterium, assembly GCA_022562855.1. GTDB lineage: Bacteria > SM23-31 > SM23-31 > SM23-31 > SM23-31 > JADFON01. The sequence continues at coordinate 576 of JADFON010000290.1, forward strand.
AAACAAGATAATTTTCTACAATTCTTACCTTCGCAATCAGGACATTTGTCTTTATCAGGCACAAGCATTTTGTCCTCCTTGCCAAACGGTCCCCACCTCACCGGCGATTCATGAGGTATTGGAGGATAAAGTCCTATCACTTCGGTTCCGACTATATGACCAAGATGCAATATACCGGTACTCGGAGCTAATAAGAATTCGGCTTTACACAACATCGCTGCCAAAGCAGGAAGAGAAAGTACGCCGGGCAGCGCGATCACATTCTTTCGTGACTGCATGACAAGTTCTTTGGCAAGATTCTTCTCAGCGGTTCCCCAGGATATTAGCACCGGGATATCGAATTCGCTTGAAATCAAATCGCTTGCTACCGCATAAAATCTCAGGGGCCAATCCATCGCGGAACCTCCACTGCCGGGATGCACCATACAGTATCGGTCATCTTTGTGCAAACCCAATTCTTTGAGTGTATTGTCCGCCGCCTTTTTATCCGAATCAGTAAAATGAAATTTGAATTCCGGTTTTGACTTGCTTATATTTAACTCATCCAGCAAACCAAGATTGTATTCCACTTCATGTTTAACCGATTCCTGCCTGTGCTCATATCGCCGATTGGTAAAGAAGCGTGAATAAAACCGGTATCCCGTACCAACCCGAAGCGGAATTCTTGCCGCTGCTGTTAATACGGCAAGCGAAAAAGTAGGGTGAACTATTATTGCACAGCCATAATTACCTGATTTTAAGATCTTTACCAATTCAAAGAACGACCTGCTCCTGCCGTCTTCATCTATAGTAATAATGTCGTCAACATCAGGATTTCGTTCACCAATTATTGCTGTTTCCTGCCTGCACATAAGAGTCACATGTGAACCGGCAACAGACCGTTTTATCGCAGTGGCAACAGGAGTTGTGAGAATCACATCTCCAATACGGTCGGTGCGAATAATCAGGAACCTGTTATTTTTCAAGATAATACCTTTTAAGATGTTAGATTGTTTGCTTTCATTCCTCAAATAATAACTCCGCAATCCTGTTTATCTCAAATTTGAGTATCTTATAGCATTGCCTATATCGATCTTTGTCGCCTCCTATCGGGTCATGGACAGTATCATCGTCTAATTGTTCCTTTTCCCGTCCAAAACGTCTTAAGAGATATATTTTGTCATAATATTTAGGATACATATACCTGACATAATCTAAATGCTCCGGAGCCATTGCAAATGTCAAATCCGCTTCTTTCATCAAATCCTCATTAAGAATTCGCGCTTTATGATCAGCAATATCGATTCTATCTTCAAGCATAACCTCTATACTATTTTCAGAGGCGCCAACTCCCTCAAACGCGTGTGTCCCTGCGGAGTGAACTTTGACGTTTTTGTTTTTCATCCTTGTTTTTAGCAAGCCTTCTGCCATCGGACTTCTACACGAGTTTCCTGTGCACAAAAAGAGAATATTCTTATATTGCATAAAATGAAATTATATTTTTTAAAATCTTAAAAATGCCGAAAATGCGATATCTTTCTTCATTTAACTAATTCTCTGCCAAGACATTCCTCTATTTTATTACGTGGAATTGCGCCTTCGCGTAAGATCACCGGGTAATCATTTACTACCGAAATCACCGTTGAAGGTATCCTGCTCAACAATTCGCCGCCGTCAATAACGATGTCTACCGAATTTACGACATCCTTATGAATTTGATCAATTGAAATACTTTCCTTCTCTCCGGAAAAATTGGCGCTTGTAGCCGTAATCGGTCTTCCAAATTTTTCTGCCAGGTTGCGGCAAAATGAATTACCGGGTACTCTAATGCCAAGAGTAAAACTTCTTTCAGATTTTTTTGAGAAATATTTTTTATTCGCCGGGAAGACTATTGTCAAAGGACCGGGCCAAAACATTTCCATGAGCATACTTGCAGAAGTATTGGGTTTTTCGATATATTGCAATGCCATTTGCCTATCGGCGGCAATAACAGAAATTTGCTTGGAAGTCTCACGCCCCTTAACATCGCACAGCCTTTTCATAGCGCTATTATTTTGAAAATCGACTCCTAAACCGTATACTGTCTCTGTCGGATAAATAATAAGTTTGCCCCGATCCAGTTCTTCTGATATACGGGCAATCTCATCTTCATAATTACATTTCGGATTTTCCGAGTCAATTCTTATTATTTCCCGGATAACCGGTTTGGAATGCATGATTTTCTTCACTAAGATAATTGAATCGTTGGATACAGCGATTTAACCCTTTTTATCACAATTTCAAGCACTTCCGCAGGTTCAATCTCATTCATGCATCTAAAATGTTTTTCCGGGCATTTCTTTGCACCGTGTTTACCGCAGGGTCTGCAATAAAGTTCCCGTTGAACAACAGTATGTTCAGCGCCCCATGGCGCAAAACCAAATTCAGGTACCGTAGGTCCAAAAATAGCGACAACCGGGATTCCAACCGCAACAGCAAGATGCATAAAACCGTTATCATTTGTCACGACTAACGCAGCCCTTCCTAAAACCGCAGCAGACTCCTGCAGGCTAAGCTTTCCGGCAGCATTTATGATATTTTCAGGGTTAATCCCGGAAATCTCTTCAGAAAGATGGGCATCCTCTATTCCGCCAAAACATATTACTTTGCAGCCAATTCTCTCGATAATTAACCCGGCAAGTTTAAGGAATTTTTCTACTCCCCATTGCTTGGTAAACCATTTCGATCCGGGACCTATTCCTACAAAATAATTAACGTTTTCCAACCCTGCGTTCAACATAAAGGATTCGGCAGATTGGCTGGCATTTTCGGATACATATATCTTTGGCGGTATTGGTGAGCCGTCAATATTGAGCTGACCGATTAGTTTATGATTTCTTTCGATTTCGTGTTCGTATTTGTCATATCTGACCTTTACAGTGAAAAGTGATCTTCCGACGCTTTCTACAAATCCGATTCTTATTGGTATTCGCGATATCCAAGCGAGTACCGCAGATCTTAGTGACCGGTGTGGGATCACCGCAGCATCGTACTTTTCGTTTTTTATACTCTTTGCAAGTCGTAAAAGCCCGG
>JADFON010000291.1 GCA_022562855.1 Candidatus Zhuqueibacterota bacterium
GATAAGATCAGATTCCTTGAGTTGGATGCTATCGAACGAGTACGAGAGGCATTTGAAAATGATGAAATGCATGACCTTGTAGAGTTCTACTTGCTTACAGGGACACGAATTATGGAACCATTAAGCCTTACCTGGGATGATGTTGACAATAAAAGAGAACAGATTATAATACGGGCTTTAAATACAAAGGCAAAGCGAAATAGAGTTATTGTATTCAAAAAAGATGCGAAACTCAAAAAACTAATTAAATCCCTTCCCAAACGAAAAGACAACTTACTTTTCGGGCAACCTGGCAGAGATGGTCAAAGAAGTCGGTATTCGGTATATAACAAGATAAAACGGATTTTAGTTGAATTGGAATATCCATGGGCATCTCCTCACACATTCCGCCACACCTTCATATCCCATCTCGTAATGGCTGGTGTTCCGTTAACTACAGTTCAGAAGCTGGTTGGGCACGCAGATTTTTCGACTACGCTTAAATACGCCCACCTTGCAAGTGATCACACAGACGAAATGATCAGTAAAAGACCTTTCTAACAACACCGCATGATACTCTATTGATACTTTCTGATTAAAGTATAACAAACAAGGACTTACAATAGCATTCCGTAAGTCCTTGTTTTTAAAGAGTGTACGCCCGGAAGGAGTCGAACCTTCATCCCTGGATCCGGAATCCAGTACTCTATCCATTGAGCCACGGGCGCATATATTCCCTAATGTAAAGTTTTTTCCGCAGATAGGGTTGTGTTATGCAATAACATAGTTATTGTCATAGGTCCTACGCCGAACGGCACCGGAGAAATTGCCTTTGCTATTTTTTCAACCTCTTCAAAATGTACATCTCCGGTTAAACGGTAACCTTTTTCCCTGGAACTGTCTTCTACCCTATTGGTTCCCACATCGATAACCACCGCTCCTTTTTTCACCATGTCAGCGGTGATAAACTCCGGAACTCCGATAGCGGCAATAAGTATATCGGCTGTTTTGGTTATTTCCGGCAAATCTATTGTACGAGAGTGGCAGATCGTAACCGTTGCATTCGCCCTATCGTTTTTTTGAACCAATAAAGCAGCCAGGGGTTTACCGACAATCGAACTTCTACCGACAATAACTACATGTTTACCCGCAGGCGGATTCCCGGATCTGTGTAGCATTTCAACAACGCCAAGCGGTGTGCAAGGTACAAATCCCTCCGCACCGATAAGCAGTTTACCTGCATTGACCGGGTGAAAACCGTCAACATCCTTCCGGGGATCCACCTGGCTGAATACATAAGACTCATCAACTGCCGGGGGAAGGGGATGCTGTATTAAAATACCATGAACTTTGTCATCTTCATTAAATCCTTTTACAAGGTCAAGAACAGTGTTTTGTGATGTGTCGGCAGGCAATCGGTTTACAAAGGAGTTTATCCCCACATTTACACAGGCTTTTTCCTTCATATTCACATAAACATTTGACGCGGCGTCATCACCTACAAGAATGACCGCTAAACCCGGAACAATACCTTTTGCGGAAAGTTTCTTCACACGTAATGAAATTTCTTCACGTATTGTATAGCTAATTTCCTTCCCGCTAATAATTTCAGCCATTACAGCGCTCCGGGGTTTTCACAACAATCCAAACTCTAATATTCACTTTTCGTAATTGAAATCCTTTTTATATCCAGCGCTTCGCCCGATTCTGAATTTATAGAAACAACAACGGCATTGAACTGGGCTTCACCTTCCGCTAATACGTACCTGACCGGCGTCTGGTAGATAAAACGTCTGATTGCCACTTCTTTTTTTAGACCAATTACAGAATCGACAGGACCGGTCATGCCCGCGTCCGTTATAAATGCGGTTTTCTCGGGCAAAATTGTTTCGTCTGCGGTTTGTACATGGGTATGAGTGCCTATGACCGCAGAAACTTTTCCATCAAACCGGTAAGCAAAAGCAGCCTTTTCCGCGGTAGCTTCGGCATGAAAATCAACCAATATGCAATTGGTGATTTTCTTTAATTTTTTTATCTCCTGCGCCCCTATTTTGAAGGGGCAATCGATCGACTGCATAAATACACGCCCCTGGAGATTGAGAACAGCGATTTTACCTTTCCCTTTCACATCATAAATGGTTGATCCGTGTCCAACATTTTCCATGGGATAGTTTGCCGGTCGTAAAACCGTTGCATAGTTGTCTATTTTTTCAAGCAATTTCTCTTTCATCCAGAAGTGATTTCCAGACGTAATCACGTTGATTCCAATATCAAATAAAAACTCAACATTTTTGATGTTGAGTCCTTTACCTCCGCTTGCGTTTTCTCCGTTTGCAATACTGCAATCTATGGAGTATTGATCTTTTATATCGTTTATAACATTTTGTGTTATTTTTAACCCTGGTTCACCGACAATGTCGGAAATAAACAATACGTTTATAGTCGAATTTTTCATTGAAATATTCAAAACAAAAGTTCTTGGGCATTGTATAACTTTTTGCTTGATCACATCAACAGCTAAAATTGCCGATGTAAATTATAATACCTGACAAAAGTTATTTTGCGTACATTACTGACCTTAATTCACGAATAATCGTAACTTTAATTTGTCCCGGATAATCCATTTCGTTTTGGATTTTTTCTGCAATGTCCTGGGCGATTTGCTGCGATTTCAGGTCATCGACTTCGGAAGGCTCCACCATTACCCGGATTTCCCTGCCCGCTTGAATAGCATAAGCCTGGGTAACTCCGTCAAAAGCAGTAGCGATTTCTTCAAGCTTGACCAGTCTCTGGATATAATTTTCAAGCGTCTCTCTTCGTGCTCCGGGTCGGGAACCCGAAATTGCATCTGCAGCCTGAACAAGGACCGAAATCGGGTTCGAAAACGGTTCGTCCTCATGATGCGAGGCGATGGCGTTTAAAACAATTTCGCCTTCATTATATTTTTTTGCAAGATCGAATCCGATTTGCACATGAGTTCCCAGAGTGTGTTTATCTACGGCTTTTCCTATGTCGTGGAATAACCCCGCTCTTTTTGCAATTAGAGCATCTAAGTGAAGTTCAACAGCCATTAAACCGGTCAATTGTGCAACCTCAACAGAATGCCGCAAAACATTCTGACCATAGCTTGTTCTGAACTTCAATTTTCCGAGAAGCTTTATTAGCTCCACGTGAACATTGTTCAAGCCTAACTCATCAAGAGCCTGCTGACCTGCCTCTATGATGATTTCTTCCATTTCTTTCTTTATATTCACCCAATCTAGAGTTCTAAACGTGTCCAATAGGGGGAGCTCTTAAGAATATTGGGCGATGCTTCGTCTGAATAATTAAATTTAAAGGAGAGGTAACTTCCAGCATTATATTGGTACAATAAAAATCATGAATAAACACCACACAGAAACCAAACTTCAGACAAAATACGGTGATTTTATTTTTAGAGTATACGCGGATACACAAGGCAAAGAAACGGTTGTTTTGTACAAGGAAGATTTAGATCCAGAAAATCCAGTTCTGGTGAGAGTGCATAGCGAATGTTTAACTGGAGACCTCTTTGGGAGCTTGAGATGTGACTGCGGAGAACAGTTCGAAACTTCAATGAAGATGATAAACGCTGACGACAATGGGGTCATGATTTATCTTCGCC
>JADFON010000292.1 GCA_022562855.1 Candidatus Zhuqueibacterota bacterium
GACCATGATTAAACAATCAAAATATCATAAACAACAAAAATAACAATATGTTAGGAATTCTGAAAATTACCTTTTTATCGAATGGGGCAAGCCATTGCACTGCAAAAGAGTGTAACACTTCCTTCACAAGATAATAATACTGAACAATTTAAAATTGGTTCCTAACGACAGAATATATAGACCGCTTTTCTAATTTTGTATTGACATTTTGCTTTTATCTATTAATTTAGCATGATTATTCCCCCAAACCTACCGAAAGTTTCTATGGCATTCCGTAAAAAATCTACATTGGGTCCCGGACTGATCATCACTGCGGCATTTATTGGTCCGGGAACTATTACGACCTGTACCCTTGCAGGGACAAATTTTGGTTATACTCTTCTCTGGACCATGTTATTTGCAATTATTGCCACATATGTTTTGCAGGAAATGAGCGGCAGAGTAGGTCTGGTGAGCGGAATGGGGCTTGGCGAAGCGCTCAATAAGGAACTCCCCAAAAGAATGCGGATCGCGGGAATAATTATGGTGATAAGCGCTATTGGAATCGGAAATGCAGCGTACCAGACGGGTAATATTATCGGTGCGAATCTTGGATTGTCGGTAATATCCGGATTCGATAAGGTCAACTTTTCCTCAATTGAGTTGAGTATCTGGCCCCTTGTGATAGGTGGATTTGCTTTTGTTTTGCTCTGGTTCGGCACTTATAAATCGCTTGCAAAAGTGTTTGCCGGTTTTGTAGGTCTTATAAGTTTATGCTTTATTGTCACCGCCGTAATGATAAAACCCGATTTTGTCGGTCTTATCAAAGGACTGTTTATACCGAAACTGACGGAAAATAATATGTACATCGCTTTGGGTCTTGTCGGTACAACAATCCCGCCCTATAATTTTTTTCTATACGCATCCCTTATCAAAGAAAAATTCAAAGACAAAAATGACCTGCGAGCCGCAAGGTTTGATATGTTTACCGCCGTTCTTATAGGCGGGTTAATTTCAATGTCTATCATCATTACTGCATCTGCGGCTTTTTTTGGTTCATCCATCGAAATTACAAGTGCGGGCGACATGGCGATCCAGCTCGAACCGCTGCTCGGCGCCTGGGCAAAGATTGCAATCGCTGTCGGGCTTTTTGGAGCGGGGATGTCTTCCGCAATGACAGCGCCGCTTGCCGCAGCCTATGCTATTACAGGGGTATTACAGTGGGATAAGCGGTTGCAGAGCAGAAGGTTTCGCGCTATATGGTGCACCGTGCTTTTCACCGGTATGTTTTTCGCCTCGATCGGTTTACCGCCGGTGCCGGCGATTATTTTTGCCCAGGTTGCCAACGGCGCCATATTACCGGTTGTTGCACTGTTTTTACTCTATATTATGAACAATAAACGTCTTCTTGGGGAGCACACTAATTCTCTGAGAGAAAATATTATCGGGGGTATAATTATTCTCATTACCATTGTACTTGGTGTACGCGGAATAATCCTTGGAGTACAGGCTGTATTTAATTAAGGGGACAAAGTGATGGACGGGGTTCAAGGTAGCGGCACGTATATGGTCTTGCCGATTAGCGGAAAACTCATGGGCGGACCCGAAACCTCTGATTTCAGTTCGAAAGTTTCAGAACTTCAAAGCGAAGGCGTCGGTAAACTTATACTCGATCTTTCCGCCGTCCAATGGATAAATAGTGCGGGTATCGGCGTTCTTGTCGGATGGTTTGTTTCTTTTAGAAACCGGAACGGAACTATTAAATTTGCCAATCTATCCCCAAAAGTAGCGGAAGTTTTCGCTATAACAAAACTTAACACGGTCCTCGATGTGTATGAATCGGTGGAGGCTGCACAAAAATCAAAGAGTAAATCCTAATAGCGAAGCCCTTAGAGAATATGCTTTCTTATCAATTCAAATCTCAAATTGCAAAATGAAAAATTCAGACAAAGGCGATTATAACATTTTGCACTTTACACTTTACTTTTTACACTTTGCACTTTAATTTAATAAATCTCTGCGATCTTTGCGGTGAGATTTTTCAGTTACCGCATTTTCCATTACTTTTCATACAGTAATGATAGCACTCCTTGTGATTGAGAGGAATATCGATCAAAAGGGATTTTTCGAGGCTTGAACCTGTGCTGTATTCGGGTTCATAAAGTATCGGACAGGGCAGGATCATTTTTTGACCTGCAATTTTTTGTACTGTCCTTCCATTATAACATTGCGGAAGCTGGTCTTCCGGGGTATTCTCGATTTCACTCTGCGTAATTCTCACAAATTCATGCTTTGCCTGGGCTCTTTTTGTCTGCGCACCCATTTCGAGGATTGCAGGAATTACTTTCACTTCAACAGGAATCCCTTCATTCAGAAACAGATTCCGGTAAACACTTCTTGCCTGGCTTTCGGTCATCGGTGTGCCGCGGTAAACTTCTGCGGTCGGTGTGATTATTATGTTTTCAAAACCGGAATCTTTCAGCAGCCTGACTGTCTCGAAGGTTTCGGCAAATTTCCCTTTTCCTCTTATGAGGTCATGCCTCGCCTCCTGGTAATGATCAAGACTTATTCTTAGAAAAAGTTCATAGGGGGAGCTTTTTTCAATTTCCAAAAGCTGTGGAATGTTTTTTCTTAAGGGTTTTGTACCGTTTGTGAGAACGGTTGTAGTGGTAATCCGCATTGCCGCTTCAATCATCGGGATTATGTTTTTATTTATGAACGGTTCTCCGCCGGTAAAGTATATGTTCTCAACCCCAAATTTTTGGGCAGTCTTTAACTCATCTTTAATATCGTCAAGTGTCAACTGTTCAAGAGAATCGTTTGTCGGATTGCTGTCTATGTAACAATGGATACAGGTCAAATTACACCGTGTGCCGGTATTAATCCACAGTTCATCCATTTTCTTGCTTCCATTGAGCTGTTTAAAAGGCAGCTTTGCAACATTATTGGTTGAAATCATCAGCAGCACGCTCCCGGATTGTTTTCATCTGTGTCTTTTGGTTTTGCAGCAGGCTCATCGTCACAGGGAAATCTGCCGTAGTGACTTATCGGCTCGGTCACTTTAAAATATCGGCTGAGCCTCGTATCGCTGAGCATTCTCGCAGTATTCCGGCATACGCTTTCCGGTTTGTTTCTTTCAAATACATGATGATCATCCAGGGTAAATCTTGCGGGGCTGTAAGGCAGAATTCCGTTGTAGGTTGCGGTCTGCCCATAATCTTCGCACTGCGCATCCATTGGCGGCAAGTGTTCGGTTACCGGCGATTTCTGCGGTTCGGATATTTTAAACGCCCTGATTTCTGCGCTGTAAACCCCTACGGGATATCCCTCTACTTCATCATTTATTTGAGTTTGACTTACAATTCTTGGGTCGGAAAAACCCGCTGCTTTCATTCTTTCCATCAAATCATCTATGTATAATGCGCCTCCCACACATTCCCCAAGCAGTCTCGCAAAAATCTGGGGATCATCAAAAAGCTCGAAAGGCAGTCTCCTGTCGAGAACAACATCGGAAAAATAAAGCTCTCCGCCCTCTTTTAGTTTTCGTGCAATCGAACCGAACACCTGGTCTTTCCTCGGCGACAGGTTTATAACGCAATTAGACACTACCAGATCAACC
>JADFON010000293.1 GCA_022562855.1 Candidatus Zhuqueibacterota bacterium
GGCGTTCCATAGCCTTTGTAGGATTGATCCTGTCTAATTGTTTCTTTGCGTACTCCGCCGATATCATTTCTTCTATCGGAAGATCATTAAATTCAGGATCGCTGTTCCACTTTTGAATATCGGCATAAGCCAGTTTTTTCGCTTCAATAAAATAATGCAAATACTCGGCGGAGTTGTGACCCATTGAAGCCAGGTCGACATTTTCTAACGTTTTGATTATTTCGAGCGCTGCAATACCCTGACCGTTGGGTGGAAGCTCATACAAACGGTAGTTTTTGTAATCAACATAAATCGGCTCAACCCACGTAGAAGTATGGTCTTCAAAATCTTTCATGGTAAGTAAACCATCGTGCTCGTCCGAATACTTAACGATTGCTTCTGCGATCTCGCCTTTATAAAATGCATCCTTACCTTCTTTTGCAAGCAATCTATAAGTCTTTGCCAGATCTTTATTAACAAAAACTTCTCCCATCATCGGAGCTCTTTCACCTTCAACAAGCCACGTTGCTCTTGTGGATGGCTCTTCGTTCCTCTCAAGCCCTCTCCACGCTTGTGCTATTTTTTCGGAAACAGGAAAACCGTTCTCAGCATAATATATCGCATCTTCAAGGACTTCTGCCATAGACATTGTTCCATACTTTTCCAGAACATCAAACCAACCGGCAACTGCGCCCGGAACCGACACAGAGTAAATCCCGCCGATACGCTGCATTTCGTGCTGTTCAAGTTTCTCTTTCATTTTTTCCAGTGTAGCCGCGTAAGGCGAACGCCCGCTTGCGTTCAGACCGATAATCTTTTTTTCTTTTGCAATATAAACCATTATAAATGCATCGCCGCCCAGACTCGTGCTCATCGGTTCAACTACAGTTAACACTGCGGCAGCCGCAACAGCCGCGTCAATGGCATTGCCACCTCTTTTAAGTATATCAAGACCTGCATTAGCTGCCAGAGGCTGACTCGTGGCTACGACACCGCGTAGACCTGCAACAGGAGACCTCATGGTTTCGTAATCAAAACCTGGTCCTGTTTGCTGCCATTGTTGATCTTCATTATTGAGTCCGGAGCCAAAATAGAGGATTGCAGGAATCAAAATGAGGATATAAATCAACTTTTTGCTGAAAATTGTACGAAACATAGGTTACCCTTTCAGTTAAATTGATGGTTATGAGTGTATATTTTCAGTATATAAATGAAATGTTATAAACGTGGTCAGAAGAATAATTATAAATATTGAAAATAAAATTGAAAAATGCTATAGAAAAATTATTTTTTAATAAGCGACAGCGCTGCCGTCTTTTCTATGGTCGGATCCACCCAGCATACCGCCGGTAGTCAAGTCAAGAATAATCCCCTGTCCGCCGCCATGGTTTCCAAAAGTATACTCATTCAAAACATGACCCATTTTTTCCAATTGGGAGAGCACATTATTTCCGATACCCGGTTCAGGCATAACTGCCATTCCCGAAAAATGTCTTAACCTCGGCGCTTCAATTGCCTCTTGAATGTTCATTCCGAATTCAACAATATTCAATAACACCTGGACATGTGCCTGCGGCTGCATTGAACCGCTCATTATTCCATAAGTCATAAAAAATTTACCATCCTTAAACACCATAGCTGGAATTATTGTATGAAACGGACGTTTGTGCGGTCCGATCACGTTTACGTGTCCTTCTTCGAGTGAAAAAAGAACTCCCCTGTTTTGCAGGACAATTCCCGTTCCCGGTACAACCATACCTGACCCGAATTTATTGTACAAACTGTTTATAAACGAAACTGCGTTGTGATCTTTGTCCATGACGGTGAAATAAACCGTATCACCTTCGCCGGGCATACCCGGCTCCGCACGCTGCATTGCCTTTTCGGGGTCTATTAATCCAAAACGTTCTTGCCCATAATCCTTTGACAGAATTTTTTCAACCGGCAAATCGTTAAACTCGGGGTCACCCACCCATTTTTCAAGGTCTGCGTAAGCAAGTTTCTTTGCCTCGATAAAATAATGGAGATATTCGGCAGAATTATGACCGAGAGACTTCATATCAACGTTTTTTAAAATGTTCAACAATTCAAGTGCGGCTATCCCCTGTCCATTAGGAGGTAACTCATACAAAGTGAAGTCTTTATAATCGATTGAAATAGGTTCTACCCACGTTGAAGAATGGTTTTCGAAATCCTTCATGGATAAAAAACCGTCGTTTTCGTTCGAGTACTTTACAATCGCCTCAGCTATCGAGCCTTCGTAAAATTCCTTCGTACCTCCTTTTGCCAGTATTCGAAAGGTTTTTGCCAGATCCTTGTTGACAAACAGGTGTCCGACAGGAGGCGCTTCACCCTCAATAAGATAAGCGCTAACGGATGGCGGAAAATCCAATAACCGGCGGTAATTCTGTCTCCATTCCATGTGAACAATTTCTGTCACCAGGAACCCGTTTTCGGCGTAATATATTGCAGATTCAAGCGCTTCTTCCAGGGTTATAGTGCCATATTTTTCAAGAAGGGTCACCCAACCGTCAAATGCTCCGGGTACTGTAACCGGTAATATACCCTGAACAGGTATCGAATTCCCGTTCCCCGTGAGACGCTCAAGGATTTTTTCGCGGGTCACTCCATAAGCCGATCTTCCGCTTGCGTTAAGACCCACAAGTTTTTGTTCATCAGCCAGGTAAACCATCATGAAAGCGTCGCCCCCGACACCTGTATTCATGGGAGCAACGACGTTCATCATTGCAGCGGTGGCAACAGCCGCGTCTATCGCATTCCCACCTTTCTTGAGAATATCCAGACCTGCATTGGCTGCAATCGTGCTTTCGGCAGCAACAACCCCATTCATGCCCATCACTATTGACCGTTTTGTTTTTTCAAGAAATCTCGACGCGGTTTCCGGTTTTTGCTGTATCGGTTCTCCCATATCATTGATTTTCATAGTTAAAAATAGCCTGCAATGGGAATTAATACAAGAACTATAAAGGCTTTTTTTGAATATGGCAATTTCATCATAAGTTTTCCTTTATTCGTCAAGGTCGGTATTTGTAATGTAAGAATATTGATTCCATCATGAGAAATCAAGAAAAATCAACTATTATTTGAAGCAAAATCACATTCAATTGTCTTTTAAATTGCAGAATTAATGTATTCTCATTTGGCGTTTTAGCTTCACCTTCGCTTTACAACTCACAATAAAATGCATTCATGCCAGGTTTTCGCTATATGTTTTTTGGAGAAAACATGAAAAATATCGGAGCAAATTCAACAATAGTATTAATTACGTATTTGATTTCATCATTGCTCATGGTGGGATGTTCACAGACCACAAGCGAACAGGAAGCCCGCGATGTGTTTCGCCAGTTGGTTGAAATCCCCGGTGTTTCATTTCATGAGGAATTAGTTGCCGGGAAAATTCGCGAATTATTACCCGCCAATGTTACTTCAGAAGTTGACCAATGGGGAAATGTCCTTGTAACGATTGGGTCCGGCAAACCGGAAATTATGTTTGTAGCACACATGGATTAAATCGGACTGGAGATCACAGCAATCAACGATGACGGTACAATCTCGGTTAGATCCAGAGGGGGCTGTTTTTCTACTATTTGGTGAAGTA
>JADFON010000294.1 GCA_022562855.1 Candidatus Zhuqueibacterota bacterium
TTGAAATAAACATTGTCAAGAATTGTGTAAACCCTGACTTTTCGATTCAAAGTGTAATATTTTTGATCGTCGAGTACGTCAAAAAATAGCTCTCCATCAAATGTGCCTCCCTCAATTCTTGTATTATCTATTGAGAATTGAAACCCAGACAACGATCCATAATTGCCCGCTATATTTACGTTAATAAGCCTGACGGGATTGCCTAAGTCAGCCCTTGAGGTAATCATACCCTCGCCCCATTTGGTCGCGTTTGCCGTTGGTAGCTCTCCCGTGGGTACTACCGTGGAACCGTCATAGTCCGGTCTCTCTGTCACCCAACGAAAGGCAGATCCACCAGCACCGCCATTCAAGAGCGCGTCGTTAAACAAGCCGATTTGCTTTTCGTCTGCTATATCGGTGTTATCGCTAATATCAATCTCAACGGCATAATGTACGTTGACGCCAATACGATTAATGTGAATTCATATTCAGGTTATGAAGTGTTGGATATCACGCCTAACTCACCAATCAGCGCGGCCCAGTTTTCAATTACGCAGTACGCGGGCGCGGTCACTATGTCAGGTCTTGAAATGTTACATATTATTTATTATGTTGAAACATGGCAATACCACTGCGTAGGGCAAATGATGCGATCAGGACTTAAATTATTGGAGTTCATTATCAAAAAGAAGCAGAGAAAAAAATAACAAGAAACAGAACACAAAAAGTATTATTACAAGACCTGACCCCTTTGTGGGATTGTGCTGTTAATAAATAACTTACCATTAGTGCGAAAGGGGGGACTCGCCACGTAGTGGTCCCTGACGGGAAACCCCCAATTGCCGCATTGTGCGAAAGGGGGGACTCGAACCCCCACAGGCGTAAGCCCACTGGATCCTAAATCCAGCGCGTCTGCCAATTCCGCCACTCTCGCAATTGAATTAAAATTACGAAAAAAAAGGAATTGTTGCAACTGTGATTTAATGGCGTCCGCTGATTGTATCTTTCTCATGTATCCAGCAATAAAATATATTCATACCTGTATACATTAATGTGTAATGATTTATCCATGTGTTGACACTATTACTAACCACGTGAGTGGTCACTACGTGATAAGAAAGCAGAGATTGCCACGTCGCTACGCTCCTCGTGGCGTGAGCCATCCCTGACGGGACAATGACAGCGGCGCAAGCCGTCCCTCTCTGGGCAAGTTGTTAATTCTATTATCTTTGTGAACTGTCTTTTCGAGCGTAGCCTCCGAAAAGCGGAGCAGGCTGAGAAATCTTTAAACAAAAAGTACATAAAAGTGTAAACACGTATATAAAATACTACAATTAATGTTTATCAGTTTTACATTGAATTATCTCATTTGTAAATTAGTTGGGAATTGGCTATATTGAAAACTTATTCATTGTACTTACCCGGTTTTACAATTACAGCACAACCCTGTATATGTGGACATGTAGGAACTTATAATGCAAAAAGGTGTGTTCATTTTTGTATATTCCGGTAAAGTGATTCCACTAATTGCCGCTATTTTCAGTTCTTGTTCTGCATGGATGTCATTTTCCAGCTGAGCTGTCTTCAAGAAAGATTTATGCGAAACGATTTGATCAAACCATTTTTTCTGTTGAGATTTTTTCCGGTTTTGGTGTTTTTGTTTATATTGTATCCCAACCCGGCATTTGCACAAATAAACTCGGTCTATTTTCTCGAAGTGACAAATTCTACCGGCGATGAAATCGCGATAAACAATAACATTTTACTCGATAACCCGTTCAATAAAATACGGGGAAAATTGTTCATAAATTCGTGGCTCACAAACGAGATAGGAGTGTTCGTAAAATTCCTGTACGACGAAGGTCATCAAGACAAAATTCGTTTGGATGGAGCCTATTTTCTCTTCGATCTAAAACCTGCGATAAAATTTAAGGCAGGTAAAATCCCGTTTAATGTCGGGGGCTTTCCAATGCGGAATTATCTCGAAAAAAATCCGCTAATCGGTTCTCCTCTTTTATATCAATACCGGTCGGCAATCCGGACAAACGAAATCATTTCGTTTGAAGACCTGCTTTTTTACCGGGGTAAAAGACGGGGAGTGAATATCATCTACGAATCATGTTGGGACAACGGCATAGAGTTTTTTGGAGAGCACGCCAAATTTGAATACAGCTTTGCGGTAACAAATGCGTCCGTATTCAATCCGAAAGCAGAGTCGAACGGTGGAAAGCAGATTATCGGGAGGATTGGAATTCGCCCTGTTGTTGGGCTTCGTGCAGGAATCGGTTATGCGCGTGCTCCATACATGAACGGGGAAGCAGGTCTATACGGCAGTAATTCTGCCGGGAATATACCAGATGGGAAAACTCTGCGGGACTACACCGGCGAACTATTAATTGCGGATTTTGAATATACCGCGGGGCACCTTGAATTTTTTGCAGAATGGGCGAGAACCTGGTTTAAGACAGGACCGGCATTGCAAAAATTATCTTCAACAGGGTATTTCATTGAAGGGAAGTACACGATTACACCGCGGTGGTATGCAGCAGGTCGTTTTGGTCAGATGCTGTTTGAAGAAGTCGAGAATTCTCAAGGTATCAGTGAGCCGTGGGATTATGATATTACCCGGTTGGAAGTCGGACTGGGTTTCAAGTTATCGAGAAAAATGACTGTCAAAGGCGTCGGACAGTTTAACTGGTTCAGCGATGCTCCCTTGGATGACATAAAGTTTGTAACATTACAGTTGAAGGCAGAATTATAATCGGGGACTGATATGAAAATTAGATTCAGTATTTTATTCTCTTTGATATTGGTTTTGGTAACGGGGATAACGGCTACCGCTGCAAGCGATATAAAGGGGAAGGTCGTCATATCCATCCGGGCGCCGCAAAAGCGGCTGAGCGGTCTCAGCGCATTTTACAGCAAACCGGGCACGATGGGAAACTATATTGACCAAAATGATGTTGTTTTATATATAAAGAAGATATCGCTGGCATCAAAGCTTCAGCCAATACTGGGTGCAAAAGTGGAGCAGATTGACAAGAGATTCGTTCCCCACTTATTGCCGGTTACCGTTGGCACTACGGTTGAATTTCCCAATATGGATGAAATCTACCACAATGCATTTTCTCTCAGCAGGGGAAACACATTCAATCTTGGAAAGTATGCTTTGGGAAAATCAAAAACTCACACGTTCGATTCTCCGGGAGTTGTGGAAGTTTTTTGCGATATACATTCGAATATGTATTCCTATATTATTGTCGTGCCAAATGAGTATTTTGCAAAGACTGACAGCGACGGTAATTACGTAATCAAAAATGTGCCTCCGGGTACCTACACTTTGGTTGCTTGGCATGAGTCATTTCCTCAAAAAGAATATCTAATTACCGTCACCGAAACCGGAGATATAATACAAAATATAGAATTTTAATTTATGAAACTGCAATTCAAAATATTCCTTTTCGCTGCTACACTTGTCCTGGTAATCATCCTTTCGAGTTTTTATTTTCTTAACCTGCGGTTTTCCAGGGTAATCAAAGAGACAATCAATAAGCATCTTGATGAAACAAACGCGGTCTTTCTGGAATTAATCAATAACAGGCAGGA
>JADFON010000295.1 GCA_022562855.1 Candidatus Zhuqueibacterota bacterium
GGATTAGGAAATGAATATACTGGAGAATTGGGTGAATTAACACGCGGCATGGAGTCAAAATGCCAAATTATAAAAATCAAAAGAAAACCAAACGAACCGTTAATAAATGTGACGCTCATTCACTCTCTATTAAAAGGCGGAAGGTTTGATTTTATCGTTGAAAAAGCCGTCGAGTTGGGGGTCAACGCTATTATCCCTCTTCACACCATGAGAAGTATTGTGTCAGCGGAAACTCAAAAAGTACATCGTTGGAGACGAATAGCTGTAAGCGCAATGAAGCAATCGCAAAGGTCGATTCTGCCTGAGGTGACAGACGTTATGGAATTCGAGGAAATGTTGAAATACACTTCATCGGGGTCAAAAATCAAATTTATTTTGAACAAAGATTCAAAAAAATCGTTTTTTCAGGAGATCTTGAAACTCAATGCGACACAATTACATGGTTCAATATGTATTGCAACCGGACCTGAAGGAGATTTTACAGAAGAGGAAGTTGAGACCGCTCTTGAAAACTCATTTATCCCGGTGACCCTTGGACCACGCAGGCTTCGTTCGGAAACTGCCGGTATTGCCGCTATAGCAGTCATTATGGCACATGATGTATAAATGGTTTCACCTAATTGTCCGGGCAAAAAAATCACCTTGAATTTTCTTTATATAATATTTACATTGACCCATTAGCAAATTATACTGATTTGTCTATTTTTCTCCTATAAGTACCTCTTCGAAAATATTTCAATTTTTGATAGATCACAAATAAATAATACAACGAACATTCAAAAAATCAATCCCGGAGAAACCCAGGAAATACTGATAATTTTCGTATCTCCCCTGTTTGACATAAACAACTTTTAAAGGAAATTGTCCCTATCTCCGGTGATATACAGATAGCAGAAGGCACTTCTGCGGGAGAGATATCAACATCAGGTTTTTCTACACAATCGAGTAGTATTAATGGCTTTGAATTTTAATAAACTCAAGATTACCACAGGTATCGGTAACATAAGTCGGATTGAAAAGTCCTGCGGTGATGCCTTGGTTTATGACATTCGCGATAAAATATCCCTGTTATTGGATTTTACACATACGGAGAGATTGGTCCAACAGATAAAGTAGGAAAAGAGTTTTCTACAACTAAATTTCATAATGAAACAGTGGTGTTGTGGGTTTTAGGAAGCAATAGAAACTCTTTTGATGTTTATCATTTGAAACCGTTAGTTTGAAATGTGAGTAAAACAGTGGAAAAACCGAGTTATAAGAAGTTAGAGAAAAGAGTCCGAGAATTAGAAAAAGAATCATTGAAAAATGAAGAAATCAAAGAAGAAAATCTGGTAAGGCAACGTCTTCTCCGTGAGCAGAATGTAAACATTGTCAAAAAATCGCAGAACGATTTAGAAAAAACAATGGATGCATTGAGAAAAAGTGAAAAACGATTCAGGGAAATGGCTAACTTGTTACCGACTGTTATTTGTGAAATGGATATAAACTACAAAATTACATATGTTAATGAAAGTGCATATAAAACCTTTGGATATTCACGGGCTGATGTTGAAGCAGGATTAAATGCCATGAATATAATACATCCGGATGACAAGCAAAAAGCAATTGATAATGGGATTAAGATTTTTAAAGGGGAAAAAATAAGTGGACAGGAATACAGAATGTTTGCTAAGAATGGTGAAGAATTAACTATTCTTATTCAGTCGAGTCCATTATACGCTGATGGGAAACCGGCAGGATTAAGAAGCTCTATGACCGACGTCACCGAGCTTAAAAAAACGGAAGAAGAAAGAAAAAAACTTGAAGAACAACTCATTCAGTCACAGAAGATGGAATCTATCGGACGACTCGCAGGTGGCATTGCTCATGACTTTAATAATATTTTAGCAGTTATTTTAGGTTATGCCGACTTGATGAAAATAAAATATTCTGATGAAACCTCCGATGTGGGGTATGCAGTTCGGCAAATCATATCTAACGCAAAAAGGGCAAAAGGTTTAACCGTTCAGCTTCTTGGTTTTGCCCGGGGAGGAAAATATAATCCGATTCCCCTGTCAATGAATACCATGATTATGGAAGCTATCAATATTCTTGAAAAAATGTTTGAAAATAATATAGCGGTGAAATATGACTTTGAAAATAATATTGCCGCATGTGAAGCAGATAAAAACCAGATAGATCAGGTATTAGCCAATATTATTATTAACGCAAAAGACGCGATGCCTGACGGCGGAGAAATTTATATTAAGACAGAAAATGTGTATTTTGATAAAGAATCTGTTCTAAAAACCCCCGAAGTTGAACCGGGCGATTATGTGAAAATATCAATTGCCGATACCGGAATAGGAATACCTGAAAAAATTATAGACAAAATATTTGAACCGTTTTTTTCTACAAAAGAGGCAGGCAAAGGGACTGGACTGGGGTTGGCGACAGTATATGGTATAATTAAAAATCATCATGGTCATTTCGAAGTCAAGAGTAAACCCGGAGAAGGAACAATTTTTACATTTTATCTGCCCGCTTCCGGGAAAACCGTGTTTGAGGAGGAGATTGAAGGTGGAATCATTGAAGGTGATGAATTAATTCTTGTTGTTGATGATAATGAAAGTGTGAGAGAAGTAGTCCAGGCGCAGTTAGAATATCTTGGATATCGCGTGTTACTTGGATGCGATGGAATTGAAGCAACAAAAGTGTTTAAAAAACAGAGCAAAGAAATAAAATTGGTGCTGCTTGACATGATAATGCCAAATATGGCAGGCAGAGAAACCTATTTTGCCTTAAAAGATATTAATCCTGAGGTTAAAATTCTGTTAATGAGCGGATTTAGCCAAAACGAAAAAGCAATGGAAATCCTGAATGATGGTGCGATCGGGTATCTCCAAAAACCAATCGAGTTTAAAAAATTGTCAAGAGCAATAGCAGAAGCAATAAATAAATAATCCTGTTATATCATTAAGTGCGTAAAACGCATATTTATTTGAATTGCAATCAATAGTCTTTTGCAGGTCAGAACCGTGCATTATTACACAATTATGATGTTACAAGCGAGGCATAGATGAAAGACTGTCTGTTTTGTAAAATTGTTTCGGGAGAAATTCCCGGTAACCCGGTCTATGAGGACGATGAAATCTACATGTTCAATGATATTAGCCCCCAGGCTCCGGTTCATATTCTCGCCATACCCAAAAGGCATATTGCGACCTCGAACGATCTCAAAACCGGGGATGAAATCCTAATTGGAAAATTATTTCTGAAATTGAAAGAAGTCGCCCAGGGAATTGATAAATTGAAAAACGGTTACCGAATTGTAACAAACTGTGGCGCCGAAAGCGGACAATCCGTATTTCACATCCATTTTCATCTTCTCGGTGGCAGACCGATGAAATGGCCGCCCGGGTAACAACCAGAGGGTTTTTAATCAAAGTATAACCTATATAATTCGAACTGCCGGCATCATTTTCCTGCCGTTCTTTTCATGTAGTAGCCGCTACGCAGTGGGACAGGATTTATAAATTACCTTCTTTATCGCAATACGATTTATCAAC
>JADFON010000296.1 GCA_022562855.1 Candidatus Zhuqueibacterota bacterium
TCCCTTAAAGAGAGTGTTGCAAAACCCTAAAACACCGTAGTTCGGGCCTGCCCCCTTTACCGGGGCCTGTCCCTATTATCGGGGTCGTCCCGGAGCCGGACATGACATGATCAATTTAGTCAGAAATACAAAAGTTCAGTCTCTTAAAATAAATTTTCCCAAAAAAACATGTGTATCATTATTTTTGATTGCTTACATTTCCTGTATTGAAAAACAGGAGATAGATTATGAAAGGTTGTGCCGTAAAATTCCTGAATAGAGTTTTTTTATGTAATATGATCGCAATTATTGGATTTTTGTTCTATTGCTCCACATCAGGCAATGCACCGTTCGGTGGTGAAGCAGATTATGTATTTCATAACGGCACGGTCGTAACGATGGACGATAACAACCCGGAAGCGGATGCGGTCGCCGTTTCGGGGGACAAGATCATGGCTGTTGGTTCTTTTGCGTCGATGAGCGGTATAATCGGTCCAGGGACAGTTGTTTACGACCTCGACGGCAAAACAATAATCCCCGGTATCAACGAAACGCACATTCATGTCCGCGATCTTGGGTTTCAGCAGTATACCGCCGTCAACCTTGAACCTGCCAGAAATATACCGGATGTGCAGCAGCTCCTCAAGGACAGGTTTAACGAACTGGACGAAACAGGAAGACTGAGCGGCTGGGAATACCCGACTACCGGTGAGACCGGTGCGTGGCTGTTCGGACTTGGATGGACGCAGGACAGGCTTGCCGAAAACCGGATGGCAAACCGGCATGAACTCGATGAAGTTTCGCGCGATGTGCCGATTTCGCTTGAGAGAATATACAACGGTATTGCCGTCAATACAAAAGTGTTTGAACTGATGGGTATAGACTTTGACGATCCTTCGACTCACCCGGACTGGTTTACCGATGACCCCGATGATTTCGTGGCGGGAGATATTATATTCCGCGACGCCGGCACCGGTCTGCCGAACGGCGTTTTTGTCGGTTCAAAAGCTCCTCTTCTCGTTTCAGCAACTGTGCCGGAGCAGACGTTGGAACAGAGAGTCGAAAGCTTGATACTCGGTTTGAAAGTACTCGCTTCGATGGGAATTACCAGCGTCGTCGAAGCCGGTTCCTCTATGGGAAGGGTGACAAGGATTTACCAGGAAGCCTACGATTCGGGACAACTGCCTGTCCGCAGCATCGTTTATGACGGCTGGTACCGCGGAAGAGACCCCGGGGGTATCGGCGATCCCGATGAGATCGAAAAACGTCTAACCGGTCTCGGATTTCACAATATGGGTGATAATATGTTCCGCGTGAGAGGTGCAAAATCCTCGGCAGACGGCGGTATCGGTTCCCGAAGCGCGGCTGTATCGGTCCCCTATCTTTCCATACCCGGTGACCCGCTTGGCGGTGATAATTTTGGCGCCTACCGTGATCCTGAATTTGAGTACCGTCTCCGGCAGTTCCGGGTGTTGTCCGAATTCGGCTGGGAAATTCACACGCATGCCTGCGGCGACAACGCTATCCGCCAGACAACCGATGTATACAAGATATTGATGGACAACATAAAACAAAACGACCCGGATGCCGACTTGAGGTGGAGTATAATTCACTGCTATCTCCCCGATGAACCGTCAACTTCGGTGGTCAAAGATATGGCGGAATACGGAATTATTGCCGCTATCAACCCTGCCAACCTCTATTTCGAAGGCGAATCATTCCTGAGAAATATCGGCGAAGAAAGAATGGCGCGTCATACTCCGTATAAAACATTTCTCGATGCCGGGATCAAAATGGCGTCGGGGTCCGATTATCCCAACAACTCTCCCGACCCATGGATCGGTATGTATTCCATGGTCACGCGCAGACACCAGATCTCCGGCGAAGTTCATGGTCCCGATCAGCGAATACCTCTTCTCGAAGCGTTGAAAACCTTTACGATCAACGGCTCCTATCTTACCTATGACGACGGGGTGAGAGGATCTCTTGAAGCGGGAAAATTCGCGGATCTTGTTATTCTCGACGCTGATCTATTGAACGCATCAGAAGATGAGCTTCTGGAAATGTCTTCTAAAGTCCTCATCACTATGGTCGGCGGCGGAATCGTTTATCAAAAACTGGGTTTCGAATTGAGGTAAACTTTTGCAATTACCGATGTGCAGAATATGCAGGAGCATGATGTACTGTGCCTTTACCGGGGGGAAATTGACCTTGAATCCAATCTGATCTATAAGATGATCACATATATTTACCTGTTGACAAATGGGTCATGTATTTCTATATTGACTTCATCAGCGAATAGAATTATCCCGCCGCGTGAGTGGCGGGACGGGACTAAACTTTACACAACCATCCGGAGAACACCGTGAAAAAATTAATTGTCTTTATATCGGTTCTTGTTTTCATAACCTCACCTGTTATCGGACAGCAAAGTAAGATTAAAAGTGTTTATATCGGTTGATATGGAAGGAATTACCGGTGTTGTCAACAGCCGGCAGGACGCAAGCCGGAGCGGAAAAGACTATGATTATTTCAGACTAATAATGACAAAAGAGGCAAACGCCGCTATCGAAGGCGCTCTCGCAGCCGGCGCGACCGACATACTCGTAAGAGATTCACACGGTTCTGCTCTCAATCTCCTTCCCGAGGAATTGAACAGAAACGCCAGACTTCTTCGCGACTGGTCCGGCGGTCCGAAGAGTATGATGGATGGTATCGACGAGACATTCGACGCTGTTATCTTTGTCGGTTATCATGCAAAAGCAGGAACGCCCGACGCGCTCATGGAGCATACAATGAGCGGAAACATTATCGACGTATCGATAAACGGTGTTTCTCTTCCTGAGGCAGGGATTAACGCGCTCATCGCAGGTTACTACAATGTCCCGGTTGTGTTTGCATCCGGCGATAAAGCGCTTACCGACCAGGTGCTGGAATTGCTGGGCGACATAGAAGTCGTACCGGTTAAGGAGGCAATCGGCAACGCGGGATTAAACCTTCATCCTGATGTAGCGCGGGAACGGATAAAAGCCGGCGTGATCATGGGTCTCAGTAAACTCGGCAGCTACAAACCATATAAATTGAGCGCCCCGTTCACACTTAATATAAAAGTCAAAAACGAAAAAGAGCAGTTATATCCGGGAGCAAAAAAAACCGGAGAAGGTACGTTCACCTTCACCAGTAACGACATCATGGAAATCATAAAAGCCTTTGAACAATTATATTAGGGAACCGCTTGCTTATTTTGCCGCTTATTTGCATCGCTATAATAATTCCCATTACGAGAAAGGCAATCAGGTAAAAGCCGTTGTTAATCAAAAACACCGGTTTTGGTCTATTATCACACATGTGTGTAAACCATTATACGTACTGAATAGTCGTTCTAACCTATGGCTTTTATTTCAATGACTCAGATTTCACAAATGAAGTTATCTAATAACTCTGTTAACTTGCTTTTTCTGCCTGTGTAAGCAAGAAATCCAACATTTCTTTTAGACGGGGGCATTTATTGTAAGCAATATTTGGATCAAGATTGTTAAATAGGTGGTAACCGT
>JADFON010000297.1 GCA_022562855.1 Candidatus Zhuqueibacterota bacterium
CCCGGTCAACTCCGCATCCCTTAATATTAATATCCTTTAATCCCTGGAAGTCAATATAGCCCCACTCGGCATTCTGATAATCACCATTAATGATAGCATACCCAAAACTTTTGCAAACATCTTTTTTATTGAAACTAATTATGTACTTGTGTTGTATAGCTATTGTATGTACATTGTATTACAAGGAGAATAAATTATGGCTAAAACAGCAGTTATACAAACAAGAGTTACCCCTGAAATAAAATCAAGTGTTCAAAAAATACTGGATGAACTGAATATAACAATGTCAGAAGCAATATCGGTATATCTGACACAAATAACACTGCACCGGGGAATTCCGTTTGAATTAAAAATACCAAATAGAATCACCGCAGACACGCTCAAAAAATCAGAAGAAGGAAAAGAACTGCATGATGTATCCGGCACAGGCGAATTATTCGGGGAACTTGAGTCTTGAAGATACGATACACAACACGCTTCAAAAAAGATTACAAAAAAATCACAAATCAGAACAAAAACAAAAATGCTCTCAAACAAGTCATGGAAATTCTTGCACAAGGGAAAAAGCTTCCGTCGAAATTCAACGACCACAAGCTAATTGGCGAATGGAATAACCATAGAGACTGTCACATTGAATCCGACTGGTTACTCATATACCGCCTTACAAAGGACACCCTAATACTCGAACGGACAGGCACGCATGCCGGGCTTTTTGGATAACAAATGTAAATGCATAACCTATGAAAAAGGTGTCAAAAGCATTCGCACAATTTTAAATATTAAACCTGAACTCTTGGGAGAAATCATGCGGGAATTTATCGACAAAAAAAGAGAAGTGGCAAACGAATATTATGATATTATTGATAGAGATGACGGCTCAAATTCGCCCGAATTCATCACGCAAATGCAGAAATTGATTGATATTGACCCCGATTTTTTCGATCCCTACGTCATTTTGTATAAGGTTTACCTGAACACAAATAATCTAAATAAAGCAGACAAAATCTTAGATACGGCATTTGACCGTGCGAAAACGATAATTCTCGATAATGATAAGTTGCCGGACCTGCTGGAATGGGGATGGCTGGAAAACAGGCATATATTACGAACGTTGTTTAACAAAGCAGAACGACTTTGGGAAACAGGCAGTAAGCACAAAGCGGAAGCATTATTCAGAAACCTTATCACAATGAGTCCAAATGACAATTTGGGAGCACGGTTTTATCTGCTTGGACTTCTAATGAAACAAAAATACGACGATCTGTGCGACCGCTATTTCTATAACGAGGACGGCGGTGAAATGTACAAATGGTATGATAAAAACGCTAAGAATTTTCCTGACGAATTCAAGGATTTTTTGGATGAATAAACTTCAAAAAAATACTCTTTAACATTCAATCCCAACTCCCCGGCATTCTGATAATCACCATTAAGGCTAGTCGTAAGTCAACCGGAAATTGTCGCATAGCGACCACTCACGTGGTGGGATAGGATATGCAGCAGGCAGGGAACCGCCCACCCCTGTCATTCTCGCCGCAGGCGTGAATCTCTGCCGTTGTTTTCAATCAATTGTGGTTTATGTTTCGCCACGTGAGTGGTCACTACGTGACAGGGATTGTGCCCCTGTACCGTTTTAGGCATCCCTAACGGGAGCGGGGCAATGACAGTGAGGAGGCCCACAGTCTGGCGAATCATTCTGGGCAGCGGATGTCGCAGATGGAAACAAAATACGCGACAATATTAACTTGACATGACACTAGCATACCCGAACATTATTTGCTTTTGATCATATTCTGCAATATACCAATCCGAACCAAGAAAACAGATATGATTATGTATCAAATTATTTTTGATCTTAAACTCTTCCAAATAAAAAAAGCGGTGTAATTTATTTACACCGCTTTTTCACTATAAGGTCTTAATGCTAAATTCTTCGAAAATTCTCCATGAGGTCTCTGACCGCTTCTTTCCTTTTTGGGTCGAAAATATTCCTTTTTGCCAGCGCGGTCGGTCCGATTTTCTCCGCCCATAACATCTCAAGGGGAAGAACAGTGTCATCCTGAAAATATAAACCCTTAAAACATTCCCTCTCGCCGTCTTCCGGGTTTATCCTCATATAACCTTCAAGACCGAGGGCGTACGCCTCTGCCATTTTCTTATTTCTCTCCTCCGGTTTACGTACTACCGGGTCATAATCAGGCTTTAAATCCGAAAGATCGTGAAGCCGCATTTTGAAAAACTTATCGGTAAAAATATCGTTATAAGTCGGACACGGCTGAAGTACGTTTATTATAGATGTACCTTTATGATTGATTGCCTTGAGGATCATTTCGACTAAATGCTTGACCTGGTTGCTATAACTCATAGCGACAAACGTATAATGGCATGATATCGCAGCGGTGATCGGATTGACGCCTTCCTTTATCGCCGGCGCTGCCATTGACTTTGTTCTCATATTTTTCAGCATTGTAGGTGACTGCTGACCCTTGGTGAGACCATACACCTGGTTGTCGTATATCAATATGGTCATATCGATATTTTTTCTGCCGGCATGGAAAAAGTGGTTACCACCTATTCCAAGCCCGTCGCCGTCACCGACATTGGCAATTACTTCGAGGTCCCAGTTTGCAAGTTTCACGCCTTGAGCAACGGGGATCGCCCTGCCGTGCAAAGAGTGAAATGTATACAGTCTCTTGACCTGGTTGGTAACCTTTGCAAAGCACCCTATACCGGTTACGATCATCACGTCCTGTGTTCTGAGACCGGAATGAACGGTCTCTTTCTCGAAGCCGGTCTTTAATGCGATATCTTCCGCTTCCTCTTCATGGGCGGTGATAACGGTCAAATCGGTATGAGATCCATTCTCTTTAAAATAAGCGATTGTTCTTTTGTATTCAGGGTCGCTCGCTAAATCCACAATCGCCTTTGCCTGCGATGTCCTTATCCCGTTATCCCCGCATCCGGGGCACCAGTCGTTTGTTTCGGGATTAATCAATTCAGAATATTTCAGGACTTTTTGAAATCCCGCGGGACTTTCATTGGTCTTTACATTTTCCGGATGAACTTCCTTTGCTGTTGTGTTTATCATATCCGGTCTCCAAAAACTGTGTCTAAAGAATTATCGGTTAATAGCTGCTTGACATAATCGTGTATTTCTTCCATCGAAAAAGAACGGGTGTTTAGTTTCAGAATTCTCTTATCGACCGACATACCGGTCAACGATCTGATAACCAGTTCCATCTGCCCGCGTTGACCGAACGTGCCGTCGTCTAATTGAACGCTCAAACGGTTTTCCTCGATCAGTATCGAAAGTTTGGCATTTTTGATAAAATCCTTCACCAGGTTAGACGGGAAGGGGCTTGCATATTTGACTTGCAGAAACCTGACCTTTATCCCGCTATCTCTCAGCATCCTCATGCCGTCAAGTATCGGTCCTTTTGTACTCACCCAAGCAATCAGGCTTACATCGGCGTCTTTATCGCCATCGATAGCATTCCGGTCCTCTTCAGGAACATGTTTCTCGACTTCT
>JADFON010000298.1 GCA_022562855.1 Candidatus Zhuqueibacterota bacterium
GTGTTATAAGATAATCTAACCCAATAAGGCAATCTATGAATATGAATCCCTTCCATAATTTCACTTTTCACTTTTATTATCTCATTTTTATCTATTAAATCGGCAATTTTGTGAGTTTCCTCAAAATATGTGTTTACATATTTTTCAAGGTTCATACCTACTCCGTAAATTTATTTGTAAACGCGGTGCCGGTTTCTTCGACGTACCTGTTAAAATCATTGTGCCCTTTTTGTGATCCGATTTCATAAAACCGGTCATATACCTCGTAACCCATCAACTCATTTTTTCTCATCAAACCGATGTGAATATCTGCGAGATCAAGATATTCATCTTCAGGGAAGCCGGAAAATACTTCTTTTCGAAACAGCGATATTCCATAATCGATATGGCACATTTCCGGCGTCAGATCTTTTTTGCTGTAATTGACAATTTTACCGTTACGGAATACTACGTTACTGGTGTCCCATTTCCCTTTGTTTTCGAATACCGTCATCAGACCCATTTTATCTTGACTCGCGAACGCTTCAAATATGAGTGGATACCCCGTATCAAGGTATGCGTCCCCATAAAACACGCTGAATACGTCACCGAGTAACGGAAGCGCCTTTCGTAGAGCGCCCCCCGTCCCAAGCAGCGTATCTCCATCAAAGGAGAATTCAACATTCATGTCAAATTCGCTGCCGTCGCCGACCGCTTCCTGAATTTGCCCGCCAAGGTATCCTACGCACATTACAACATGGGTGATTTGTTCACGCCGCAAGAGGGCAAGCTGATGAAAAATAAACGGCTGACCACCTATTTCAATGAGCGATTTCGGGATTTTCTTTGTCTCCGGGTACATTCGTGTCGCCATTCCGCCTGCAAGTATTGCTGCAGTCGGGATCATGACTGCACCACAATATTTGAACCCTCGAAATCGAATTGGAATCTCACTTCCTGCAGACCCGATTCGTGCATTACCTTTCTCAACCTAATCCGGTCGTCCGCATAAAACATGAGAAAACCCCCGCCCCCTGCGCCAATCAATTTACCACCGAGAGCTCCGTTTTCCAACCCTAATTTATACCACTCATCGATCTTTGTGTTGGTCATCGAACCGGAACGCTCTTTTTTGTACTCCCAATGGATATTCATCAATTTGGCAAATTCGTCAAGGTCGCCGGATTCGAATGCCTTCAGACTCTTGTATCCGATCTCTTTTACAAAGTGGAGGTTTTCCGTCATTTCTTTTTCGTCTTTCTTGCTTTTATCGTCCTGCTCTTTAAGAATCGACGATGCTGAACGAGAATACCCGGTAAAAAACATCATAAGATTGTCTTCGAGACTGTAAAGCGTTTCATTGGATATTTTTAACGGGCTGACCTCAACCCTGCCGTCGTTATTAAAAGTCATACAGATTATTCCGCCCATAGCCGCAATGTACTGATCCTGCTTCCCAATCGGCTCGTTGAGTTTATCGATTTCAATATGGCACGCTTCTTCAGCCAATTCGCGCTGAGGTATTATCGATTTTTTGTAGGCATGCAAAGCTTTAAGAAGCGCTGTGGTAAAACTGCCGGAAGATCCAAGTCCGGTTCCTGCGGGGATGTCTGCCATGCTTGAAATCTCAAGATATTTTCCGTCAATTTCGAGGAGTTCCATAGCTGTGCGAATAATAGGATGCCGGATTTCCCTGGCATGTGAGACCCGTTCCATCTTTGCATACTTAACAATTAAATCCTCAACAAAAGTATCGTGCAGGGTTATATAAACATATTTATCGATCGCCGCCGCAATCAAGAATCCACCGTGTTTGCTGTAATACGAAGGCAAATCGGTTCCACCGCCGCCAAGCGAGATTCTTAACGGACTACGTGTAATAATCATGAATTATTCCTCTGGTAATACGCATCAACAATCGATAAGGAAGCAGCTGCGTCCTCAAGATTGCCGCACGGCTTACTTCCTGATGCAACTGACTCACAGAAATCGTCAAACTCCAATTTCCATGATAGATCTTCACCCGGAAACTCATACATCTCGGTTTCCGGAGGCCCCATTTCAGGCAGCATTCTGTAATAAGTCAATCTTTCCGTTCCGTAACTTCCACCGAGT
The DNA here is from genome assembly GCA_022562855.1 of Candidatus Zhuqueibacterota bacterium. Taxonomy (GTDB): domain Bacteria; phylum SM23-31; class SM23-31; order SM23-31; family SM23-31; genus JADFON01. The sequence goes on from JADFON010000298.1 coordinate 2,095, forward strand.
CCCTCAATATGCAGTTTACCTTTTTTACCGTAAATTTCGAAAGAAAACATGTTTTTCCACTCGGTCCATGTTGCGTGGAGCCACGCAACCTGATCCTGAGCTGTTTTGAGTAAGATAAACGCGTTATCATCCACCTGCATATCCCAGAAATAGGTATTGAGCGATCCGCCTGCCGGACTGAGTTCTCCGAGAAACCAGCGTGAAAGATCTATCAGATGCACACCTTGGTCAAGCAGTTCTCCGCCACCCGATATTTCGGGTTGGGCACGCCATTCCTTTTCATAACCCAGTCTCCCGCCGTGCCCATATCTTCCCCGTATAAACATCAAAGGTCCCAAATCTCCGGAATCGACAATCGATTTCGCCTTTTGCAGTCCCGGATGAAACCTGTGGTTGAATCCGATCTTTACCGTAACATTTTTTTTCTTTGCCGCTTCGATAACAGGTATTAACTCATCTGCATTTCTCGCACCGGGTTTTTCTATCAATACATGTTTGCCTGCTTCTATGGCTTTTAAGGCAATTTTTGCAAGGACATCATGAGTGGTCGCCACAATAACTGCGTCCACATCAGGGTTCGATACGACACGGTCAGGATCATCTGTCGTTTCTTTTATGTCAAATTCAGCGGCAAGTTCTTTTGCCCTCTCTATCTTGATATCTGCTGCCACTTCTACGGAATTTTTTCCACATATGACTGAAGCTCTTTTCCTACCGATAAGCCCACAGCCAATAATACCAAATTTCATTTTACCTGTCACCCCATTCGGCGCCCCGGTCTTTAGGCACTATTCTACGCAGGGTATAAATATCTGATTTTTCGATATCGTCTAAATAATCGTGCAAGTTTTCCCATGGATCCCATACCGCACTTATTAATTTTCCTGTTATTCCATCGGAGGCAGCAGAGCCAAGATAAACCGCTAATCCGGCTCCTTTTTCCAGGGATGTGCCGCCCGATTCTTTCTGCTTTAATGTCTTATTGTAAAATTCTTCACCTACTTTTTCCGGCCCATCAGCAAGTACTTCTTCCATCATCCTGGTATTAAGAGCCCCCGGGGCTATAAGGTTTATATCGATGCCTGTCCCGCGGACTTCCTCTGCCATCGTCTCCGATAATCGTACTACCGCCGCCTTTGAGGCTGAGTAAGCGGTGAATCTCGGTAAGGGACCTGTCGCCCCGCCACCAGACAGGTTAACGATTTTACCGTAACCGTTCTTTTTAAAATGAGGCAGTACAGCACGGCAGACATTGAATAAGCCGAACAAATTTATTGAAAACGTTTTTTCCCACTCATCGATATCAACATCTTCGGAAAATCCTTTTGGTCCGTAAATTCCCGCAGTGTTTACAAGAATATCAATTCTGGGGAATTTTTCGCGTGTTTCTTCAATGAAAT
>JADFON010000299.1 GCA_022562855.1 Candidatus Zhuqueibacterota bacterium
GGATGAGCAAATCATCGCTTTAGCAAAGGCGGGAATGGACGTTGCACGACTGAATTTTTCCCATGGAACTCATGACGACCACAAAGAAAAGATTGCTATTGTCCGCAAGATCTCGAGGGAGTTAAATAAACCGATCGCCATACTGCAGGACTTACAGGGTCCGAAAATCAGGGTGATGACATTTGAAAAGGGAAAAATATCGCTCGCGGATGGCGCAGAATTTACCTTGACTGTCCGTGAAATAATCGGCAACGATAGAGAAGTGTCCGTCTCCTATGATTTATTGCATAAAGATGTAAAGGCGGGTGATACCGTATTATTGGACGATGGTAACATCAGATTAAAAGTGGAAAATGTTAAAGGCAAGGACGTCGGTTGCCGTGTTGTTTTTGGCGGTGATCTGCTCGATCATAAAGGACTGAATCTGCCGGGTTCGATCCTTTCTGTGGATTCCCTGACGGAAAAAGACAAAGTCGATTTGGAATTCGGACTTTCACTCGAGGTCGATTTTGTTGCGATATCCTTTGTTCAACAGCCAAAGGATGTTGAAATTATAAAGGAAATAATAAGCAAAAAGGGAAAAAACACACCGGTTATCGTAAAAATCGAGAAACCTCAGGCGGTTGAAAATATAGAGGCGATCATCGCATTATCCGGCGGTATTATGATAGCAAGAGGCGATCTCGGTGTGGAGATGGAAACCGAACAGATCCCGCCTATTCAGAAGAAAATCATTGCGCTATGTAATAAAGCGGGCGTACCGGTGATTACCGCCACCCAGATGCTTGAATCTATGATCCACCATGCGCGTCCAACACGTGCGGAAGCCTCAGATGTGGCGAATGCCGTATTGGACGGTTCGGATATTGTGATGCTTTCGGCGGAATCAGCCTCAGGGGCGTTCCCTGTTGAAACTGTCAAAACCATGGATAGAATTGTAACGCTAACAGAAGAATCAAGCGACGAACGGTGGGACTTGAAGCGAAGACGACCGGATATTTTCTATCCGTCGTCATTGGCAATCGGTTATTCTGCCTGCCAGGCGGCAGACCTCGTTACTGCCAGCGCTATTGTATGTCTTACGCAGTCCGGCTCTACCGCAGCAATGATTTCCCGGTTCCGCCCCAACACACCGATAATTGCGGTAACGCCAAATCAGCCAGCCTACAACAGGTCATCGCTCTTATGGGGTGTTGAAGGAATACTGATGGACAAAGAATTTTCCGATAATATGGATCACGCTGTACACGATATTATCGGGATGTTACTGAAACTGGGGAAAATCGCAAAAGGCGACACACTCGTATTCACAGCCGGGATACCATTTTACAAGAAACTTGGCACAAATATGCTGCGTATCGAGACAGCGTAAAATGAGGGATTCTGTATGCGCGATTATTGAAAAGGGCGATTTTTTTTATTTCAAAAATTAATGAGTTTCTTTTCGATTTTTGGGTAAATTTTATCAATGTGTTTTTGAATTTTTATTGTTTTACTTATGGCTGTAACGATGCGGCAATATCGCGGAGCATCGTCCATTAATCGACCTTTTCGGTCCTTCAAATATTTCTGCAACACCTGATAACCGCCGATGTGGTAGTTCCAGACTTCCGATTTGATTCCTTCAAAAAATTTATCGTTATTGATATAGATTCGCTGTTCGTTTTCTTTGTAGGTAATCTTGTCGATCCGGTCGTTAGCGCCGCTGCCCTGGTATTTGGCAACCGGCGGATCGAGCGCCGGACTTTTGAGCAGGTGCAAGTCAGCCAGTTTTTTACCAAGATCGCCCATTTTTTTGAACAGGTCATAATTGGATGAGAACGGAACGCGTGGAAAATCAATCTTTAAAAACTCGGCATAGGTTTCGCGGTAGATAGTGCTGTAAAACACGCCGTAGATGTAATAGAGAATCTTTTCCGGCGTAGGTTTTTTCCCGTAGTTTTTTGTCAGCATTTTGAAAAGGTTATCATCAATATTCGGTATGCGTTGAGAATACTTCGCCTGCGGTTCAAAAGCCATCATAATGGTAGAGACACGTTTGGGATTGTTTTTTTCTTTATCGGGATAGATATAGAGAGGAAAAAGTAATTCTCCGCCACGATAGTATAAATTAAAATCAATAATGTTCTCTGAAATAAATACTAAATTCCATAAATGCTCAAGACCGACGACTTGCCCTTGCCTTCCGATTGCCAAACCAATATTTTCTTCGAGCATGTGGCGCATGACTTCAGGGCGCATTCGCTCAATCACTGCCTGATGATAAAAAATGTATCGTCTATCAAAAGGTCGATATAATATTTCTTTAATAGTAGTATCGAGATCAGTAATATTTGTTACATTTTTTCGAGCATCTTGAATTTTCCAATTTGATTTATCTTTTAAGTTAAAAGCTTGTGCTAATATTTCATCAGATTGTGAAAGATTCTTGAATTGAAGTATTCTATTTTTCAGTTCTTTCTTTTTAAAACTGATTACAAATTGGTCTCTAGAAGTTACAACCCCAACGCTATTAACTGGAAAGATTTCATTGATCTTTTTCCATGTGAGGTAGTGTGCTATATTTTCGGTGTCTCGTTTCACCAGAAAGTAGTACGGGCTTTTGGGTTGTATCTTTGTGTAATTCTTTTTTGAGAACCTCTTTTTATTCAACCAATCGTATTTTTCTTTCCGTAATCCGTATATATCGGTCTGATATACCTGTGATTTTTTCTGTTTTTTATTTTTCACGAAAAGAGCAATAGCCACGCCCTGGCGAATATCAAACACGTTCTCGTCTTTGCCGCCTTCAGGCGTTGTCTCCTTTTTCAGGCTGTTGCCGTGCAGATCAAGTATATATATCTCATCAAAAGTTTTCATCAAGCTCTGGCGCATGCCGCGAAATGTGGGGTTGTCCAGATAACTGTGATTGGTAATCATGCCGACGATGCCGGAACCGGATTTCTGTATTTTCCACTGTGCAAAGCGTAAAAATTTTACATAATCGTCCTGCAGCCATTTGGGATTTTTCTCGCCAAGCGGTTCACCATCCACTTTGTAATAACTCTGCGCGCCGTCAATATCTTCTTTCAGTAACCGTTCCGTCCATTCATTTTTATTTGCCGACATACCGCTGTATGGCGGATTACCAAGGATCACCAGAACCGGCTGTTCTTTTTTAACCTTACCCGCCAGATGGCTTTCTTCGCTTAGAGAACTCAGGCCCGGTATGGCAACCTGTTCTATTTCTTCCATTTCCAGCGTGTTGGTCAGGTAGAGTTTAAATCGTTCATCGTCTGCCATTTTATAACCGAGCTCATCGAAAATAAAACTCATTTTTAAATGACCGATTGCATATGGAGCCATCATCAGTTCAAAGGCATAAAAATTGGCAAGAATGTGTGTGCTGATCCAGCGGTGCAAACCGCCTTCGCCATATTTGGTTTTAAATTCTTGAGCCGCCACGCGAATGGCTTCAGCGGGAAATGTCAGCGTGCCGCCTGCCGGGTCAA
>JADFON010000300.1 GCA_022562855.1 Candidatus Zhuqueibacterota bacterium
GCGGCCAAGATTCCTGCCGGATCTTCTTCAGGGTTCACCGAAATTGGCGCTAACCCGTGCTCCGGAGTTGGTGTGGGCGCAACGGTTGGAACAGTGATCGGCTCGGCCGCGGGCTCGTCACTGCCACACGCAACTGCAATGGTCGCAATTGCCACGACACTCAGGATCGCGAATATGCGAAGTATGCTGCTTCTCATCGTTGAAACGGGCGTAATTACATTCTGTATACTGCTTGTGACCAAAAAAGATTTTACGCTCCGTTTGACCGATAAAATATTAAATTTAATGCCTCAAAGCATACAGCAGACGGGAAAGAATATCATTACATCATTTCTTGAGGGTCTTGAAATAATAAAAGCAATGCAGCATTTCTTTATTTTGATTTCCACCTCATTTGCAGTATGGATCGCGGCATGCGCGCAAATATTCCTGATGATTCTTGCGTTCGATGCCAATCTTACATTGGGAACTACGGCTGTTGCGTCCGTGGTTGTGATGGTCTTGATTAGTTTTGCTTTGACGCTTCCCGCAGCCCCCGGGTTTGTCGGAACCTTTCATTTCGCCGCCATCAGCGGACTGATCATATTTTCGGTCAATCCCGGTATCGCTTCGGCGTTTGCCGTATCATTACACTTAGTATCCTATATACCAATTACGTTGACCGGTTTTTATTATTTCATGCAGGAAAATATAAAATTTTCTTCCGCACGAAGCGAATTATCCGAAGCCACGGAAAAAACATAGTATTAAGTGCAGAGCCCAAAGTACAGAGTGCAAAAGGAAAATCTTAGCAATTATATCGCTTTTCACTTTGCACTTTTCACTTTTCACTTTTCAATATTTTTTACCCTCCGTTCTTTGCGGTTATATCAAACAATGATCATTAAAGCGCCGGCAAAAATCAATTTCGGACTCTGGATCGGGGTAAAACGCGAAGATAATTACCATCCGGTTTCTACCATTTTTGTTCCGGTCACCCTCTACGATGTTTTAAAACTGGAAATTACCAAAACTGCCGGTATCCGGTTTAATACCGGTAGCAGTGAAATTCCCGGTGACAACGAAAATTTATGCTGGAAAGCCGCTGAGCGCTTCCTGAGTAGAGCCGGGTTATCATCCGGTGTAAACATAGATCTTGAGAAAAACATCCCTGTTGAGGCGGGAATGGGCGGTGGCAGTTCGGATGCGGCGGCTGTTTTGTCAGGACTGTCGAAACTGCATCCCGAAACCCTCTCGAAAAAGGAGATATTCGACATCGCCGTAACTCTCGGTGCGGATGTTCCGTTTTTCCTCCAGGATTCACCCTGTTCGGCAAGCGGAATAGGAGAGATATTGGATCCGGTAGATTTTTCAAGAATTTTTTCCCGTCCTTCAAAGACAGGATCGCCACACGGTTTCATCCTGCTTGTAATTCCTTCGTTCCCGACGTGTTCGGCGGATGCGTATGCCGAATTTGACAGGCAGCTTGCCGGCAGCCCCCAAAAGTACGGAAGCAAGCCCGCTCCCGTCGATTATGCGGAGATATTGCAATCCCTTACATCAATTTCGGATGCAAAAAATAGTGTAGCAAACGATTTTGAACCGGTATTATTCCCCCACTATCCTGAGCTTGAAGAAATCAAGCAAAAGTTGTATAACGCGGGAGCGGATTATGCATCCCTGACGGGAAGCGGTTCGGTTGTATACGGAATGTTTTTGGCAGAGGATAATGCCCGTAAAGCAGAAGTGATCTTCAAAGAATCCTACCGCACTGAGGTTGTCCAACCTATCTCGTAACCGAGACTAATTTAAGATAACTTATTCAAGGCTTTCGATTATAAGTTCATTTTACGAGTAAGCCGCACCATTATTTGGCTGATGCCGTTAGAAACATCGCTACAATTCTTGCAAATTTTTCCGTCAATTATCTTTATTTAGCAATTCAATTTTACCATTGATGGAATATTTTTATCCAACGATTGTAATTTTTAAATATAAGAATAACTGAATATTTGAACCAATTGTGTGAGCTGTTTGTATCTGATTAAATTTAACGATGTCGCTATGAACAGTTTTTTGTCAAATCCAACCTGGTTATAAAAAAAGGTTTTTTTAAATACTCAATGAGGTAAAAATGATTCGGAAACAAAAAACGCTCAAAAAATTCGAAAGTATTATATCCTTGTCTTTAATCTATTGTGCAGTATGTTTGATGGGAACATTGTTTCTTGTTTATGTACCTACAGCCTACTCGCAGACGGAGACCGCCGCTAAAAGAAACATCAAAGGTCATGTCAAGGATGCAGAAACCGGTGAGGCTCTTCCTTATGCAAATGTTGTTCTTATAGGGTCTGTTTTTGGCAGTTCGACGAATGTCGACGGTTATTTTGTCATAATCAACGCTCCGGCAAATCTGGATACCCTGCAAGTAAGTTACATTGGCTACCTTACTCAATTGATTACAGTAAAGGCAGAAGATGAAAACCGTGAATTTATAACGATTCATCTTGAGCAGAATTCACTCAGATTGGCAGAAATTGTCATTACAGGGGAAGTCGATATGTTGGAAGTCTCGGAAAAAGCTAGTCAGATTACTCTGTCGCCTCAACAGCTTATGACTTTACCAAACTTTGGCGAAGTAGATGTGTTTCGTTCTCTTCAACTGCTTCCGGGTATCAGCGCTATCGGTGACGGTTCTTCCGGGTTGTACGTGCGAGGGGGGACGCCCGATCAGAATTTAGTGCTTCTTGACGGAATGAAAATTTATCACGTCGACCATTTTTTCGGTTTTTTTAGCGCTTTTAATGCCGACGCTATAAAAGATATAAAAATGTACAAAGGGGGATTCCCTGCAAAGTATGGTGGGCGCATCTCGAGTGTAGTCGATATGACGGGAAAAACCGGCAACGTGAACAATTTTAGCATGGGAGCCGGTGTAAATCTGCTTAGCGGTAATGCTGTATTTGAAGCTCCATTATTTGAAAATGCAACATTGTTGATGACGATGCGAAGGTCCTACACTGACTTCATACAGAGCTCGCTCTATAACGACTTGTATGGTCTTCTGACGGGAGACCAGGAAACGGATACAAGCGGTGGCACTGTTGAACTTACTCAGGGAAGAATCGGGAGAGGTAGATTTGGCGGCGGCGGTTTTGGTGGTAATTTTGTTCAGGGAGAATCTCTTCCGGAATTTTATTATTATGATCTGAATGGCAAATTTACCTGGACGCCAACGCAAAAAGATATTCTGTCCTTCAGTATTTATAATGGAAGGGACTACCTGGATCAGTCTCAGGATTTTGGTGATCTTGGATTTGGATTTGGCGGGGGAGGCGGTTTTGGAGGAGGAGGTATTACGGGTTCGCTGTCAACAACCAATATCACAAAATGGGGCAATACTGGACTGAGCGGAAAATGGTCTCGCCAATGGCATGACAGGTTTTATTCAAACTTCAATCTTGCCACCTCCACATATTTCAGTGATTACAATACAAGTAGAAATCTT
>JADFON010000301.1 GCA_022562855.1 Candidatus Zhuqueibacterota bacterium
AGCATTTGTTTCGTCGTGAAATTGGCGACTTCCGAAATTACTTATCCAGCCCAATCCGGGTGCTGTTACATCCCGTCCAATGGGATAGTTCCTTGTACCCCATTCTTTTGTATTTCTTGCATCAACGAAAAATCCCAATCTTTCTCCAATAGATCCTCGAAGCAAAATTCCCGTTGTTTGGCGGTACACCCCATCTGTGCTTTCCAGGGAATCAACATCTGTTAAAGCGTTATCCTGATAAGCAATAATATCACCAAATAAGCTAAAATCATCGGTTTTAATCACCAGAAGATTCTTACCGTTTTTGTAAAAGAAACCAGAATGAATTTTTTGCTGCAAACCACTTAACCATCCTGGTGTATCCGGTTTTTTAATTTCTGAAGCGGGATCTATCGCGGCAATTTCCTCAACGAATTCCTCTTCGTAGAATATAAGTAAATCCCGGTCTATCAGGGTTAATTCCAATCCATTCAATTGCTTTTTCCTTATGGCGGTCAAAAATTCAGCTACCTGCAACCTGGACAGAGGTTTTGTTCCTGTTAGTTCGTTCCGCAGTATCCCTTTTGCCTCCCAACGTTCAATAAACCGGTATATCGTATTCCTCAAAGGTACATGAACAGATTGTGCGCTAATAGAGTTGTAAAAGATACCAACAAAAAAAATGCACAAAAAGTACGTAAAACTTTTGCGCATATTTTTATAAATTTTCATTTGTTTTAGGATAGTTTATTTGCTCCGGTTTTCGATACAAGAGAACTTGCTTTTAACAATGATTCGAACGTTCCCGCATCGGTCCACCAACCATCAATTATTCTATATTCCAATTGATTACGGCGCAAGTATTCATTGTTGACGTCTGTTATTTCTAATTCACCTCTGCTTGATGGTTTTAATGTGCTTGTTATATCGAATACCTGGTTGTCATAAAAATATATCCCCGTCACAGCAAAATTTGATTTTGGCTTTTTTGGTTTTTCTTCAATTTTAATTATCCTGTTATTCTTAAAAGCTGGTACGCCAAAGCGTTCCTGATTTTCCGCTTCTTTTAGCATAATCATTGCCCCGGATGCTTGCTTTTCAAAATCCTGTGCAGCGGATACAATATTTTTTTCAATAATATTATCACCCAGAATAACACATATTTTTTCCCCGTCAGCGAAAAATTCTGCAAGCTTCAGAGCATCTGCTATACCCCCTTCACCTTTCTGGTAAGCATAATGTATTTGTTTTAAGCCAAATTCTTCCCCATTGCCTAACAGTCTCAAAAAATCTCCCGCATTATTGCCACCCGTAATTAGTAATATTTCATGAATTTGTGCATTAACAAGACACTCTATCGGATAGTAAATCATTGGTTTATTATAAACCGGCAACAAATGTTTGTTTGATACAATTGTGATGGGATTTAATCTCGTCCCCAGTCCTCCCGCAAGAATAACACCCTTCATTGTATAGCCTTTAATTTAAACTTTTCAATAGTATACGAAAATATTTTTATAACTCAAATATTTTAGTTTCGCAGCGCATTATTTCGAACCTGTAAATTCAATCGAAAAAAAAGGCAACTTATCAGGTTGCCTTTAATAGTATCATGTCTTGTAAACGAAAAATCAGTCCTACAATCTGTTTAAGAATTGGACTTTTCTTCAGATTTAGTCTCCTCTTTAACCGGTGGCGCTGTTTCTGCCAATTTCTGATCTTCCTTTTCTTTTTGCTCTTTGCGTTTTCTTTTTTCTTCTTTATCTGCTTCTTTTTTCTTTTTGTATATACTTTCAAAGCCTATTAGCTCAATCAGAGCCATTTCAGCAGCATCGGTCCTTCTCCGGCCGATTTTTGTTACTCTGGTGTATCCGCCGGGAGTTTCCACGTACTTAGGAGCTACTTCTTCAAATAGTTCCTTCACTACATCTTTGTTTTTTAAGTACTTAAGAACGATTCTTCTTGAATGAAGATCTCCTTTACGTGCTTTCGTGATGATTCTTTCAATATAACTCCTCAAGGCTTTAGCCTTGGCAGTTGTAGTCTTGATTTTTTTGTAAATTATGAGTGAAGATGCCATATTAGCCAACAAAGCACGCCGGTGGCTAGCGGTTCTTCCCAATTTAGGTACGGTTTTTCTATGACGCATGATATTATTCGGTTTTAATCCTCGCTGTCACGTAGATATCTATTAATATCCATGCCAAAATGGAGATCTCTTTCTTCTAGAATTTTTGTCAATTCAGTTAATGATTTTCGACCAAAATTTCGAAATTTAAGCATAGCTTGTTCGTCTTTGCTTACTAAATCACCAATAGTCTTTATATTCGCTGCTTTTAAACAATTATGCGATCTTACCGAAAGTTCAAGTTCATCGACACTCATTTTCAATAATTTACGAATTCGTAATACTTCTTCATCGATTTCAGCTTCTTCTTCTTCTTCCGGTTCAACATCAAAGTTAATAAACAATTGAATGTGGTCTTTTAAGATTTTTCCGGCATAAGTAAGAGCGTCATCTGGCGTTACGCTACCATCCGTTTTAATCTCCATCATAAGCTTTTCGTAGTCAATTTTCTGGCCTACGCGAGTCGGTTCTACAAAATACTTCACCGACAAAACCGGGGAAAAAATCGAGTCTATCGGAATTGTTCCTATCGACTGGTCGAGCATTTTGTTTTCTTCGGACGTTACATATCCTCGTCCTCTGCCAATTCTTAGCTCCATTCCAAAATCAGTTTCTTCGTCCATAGTTGCGATAAGCCGGTCAGTATTCAGGATTTCAAAATCCTTTGTGGCTGCACCGATATCTCCCGAATAAAACTGTCCCGCACCTTTGAAATTCAAATAAACTTTATCCGGACGCTTGTTAATCAGTTTTATCCTCACTTCTTTGAGATTCAATATGATTTCAGCCACGTCCTCCCTTACCCCGGGAATAATAGAGAATTCATGGAGGACCGAATCAATTTTTATAGATGTAATTGCCGCCCCCTGCAAAGAAGACAACAAAACACGCCGCAGTGCATTACCAAGAGTTGTACCAAATCCACTTTCCAATGGGCGGATTTCAAATCTTCCAAAAGTGCTTGAGTACGTTGATTCTTCTAACTCAATGCTTTCTGGCATTGTTAAGGTTGTGGTGTTCATTCCCACTCTCCTAAAAAAATAAAATAAATTATTAACGTGAATATAATTCTACTACCAATTGCTCCTGCGCTGTCAGGGGAATATCTTTTCGCTCAGGTATTTCTTGAAAGGTTCCTGTCAAATTTGCCTTATCAAGAGACAACCATGAATAGGGTTTCGCATCTCTAACACGGCGTATAGAATCATGAATTATTTCTAATTTTCGGCTTTTTTCCCGGACTTTTATGTTGTCGCCGGGAGAGACTAAAAAAGACGGGATATCAACAATCCGGTCATTTACGATAAAATGACGGTGCGTGACCAGTTGTCGTGCAGCATTTCTTGAAGGCGCAAATCCCAACCTGTAGACTGTATT
>JADFON010000005.1 GCA_022562855.1 Candidatus Zhuqueibacterota bacterium
ATTAATGTTTAGCGATGCAAAAAAGAACGAGATTCTACAAGAGCTTGAAACTTTGAGAACCGATATATTGACGTTTCAGCAACAAAATTTCGATCCGAATATCGGTACGCTTGCAAGAAAATGGGTTGATTTGATGGAGCCTATATTAATAAACGTACAGACTGTAATAGACGAATATGGCTCGGATGAGGGATACGACCTTATTCTCAACCATAGAGATCAATTTCCTATAGTATTGTATGCAAGAGAAGAGATTGACATCACCGATGAAATTATAGAAAAACTTAAAAAACAGCAGCCACGGTAACAGGGTAAACAGAAAAGCTGCTCCTATAACACAATGAAAAAGACGCTCGGTGAATTAGCAGAATTGGTAGGTGGTACCGTTATAGGTGATAGTAGTGTAATTATTTTTGGAATTTCAAAGATAGAAGAAGGTCTTCCGGGTACGATAAGTTTTCTTGCGAATCCCAAATATAAAAAATATCTATCAGAGACGAAATCATCTGCGGTTTTGGTTCCGAAGACTGTTACCAAAGCTGCAGTCAGTTTGATACAGGTTGACGATTCGTATCTGGCTTTAAGAAACATTGCTCTTTATTTTCATCCCCCAGCAGAAACTTCCAAACATTTTGTTCATCCATTAGCCCATGTTGAAAAAAACGCTTTCCTGGACCCACCTGTCCATGTAGAGGCGTTTGCCTATATCGGAAAAAATGTGCAAATAGGCAAATATTCTCATATAGGAGCCCATTCATATTTAGGAAACGAAGTCAAGATTGGAGAATGTGTATATATATTTCCCGGTGTTACTATTCTAAAAAATTGCGAAATCGGTAATAACGTTTTAATTCATTCCGGTACGGTTATCGGCAGCGATGGTTTCGGATATGCAAAGGACGGCTCAAAATATTTAAAAATTCCACAAACGGGAAATGTTGTTATAGCTGATAATGTCGAAATTGGAGCAAATTGCACTATCGACAGGGCGTCAATCGGGAGTACACGTATTGGAAAAGGCTCAAAACTTGACAATTTAGTTCAAATTGCGCACAACGTGGAGATTGGTGAAAACACCGTAATCGCTGCTCAAACAGGTATATCCGGCAGCACGAAGATCGGCTCTAACGTGATTATGGGTGGACAGGTCGGAACTGCTGGACATATTGAAATCGGTGACAATACGATTCTTGGGGGAAGAGCGGGAGTTACGAAATCAATACCACCCGATTCATTTTTCTTCGGATATCCTGCACGTGACCATAAAACGATGAAAAAGCGGGAAGCTTTACTTAACAGGCTTCCAGGTATGTATGAAAAAATCAAACTACTGATTTCCAAATCAGAAGAGAGCAAATCTTCGTAAGAACTTCCCCAGTTACACTACCTTCCAAACCACCATATTTTCTCTTGCAAAAGTTAAAAAATTACAGTAATTTTAATATTTGTTTTCAATGACATTAATGTATTATTTATGAGTAAAACTATCGTTTTTGAGTTACTAATATTTTCCGGTGCATTATATTCAGCAAAGGGAATAAATTATAACGAAAATCTCTACTAATGAAATTGATAAGGATTCTTAAACAACCTCAACCTACTTTGCTTTATGATAACTAATCAAAGAACTATAAAATGGAAAACACAGATTTCCGGTATTGGGCTTCACACAGGAAATCATTCCACTATCACTTTTTTACCTTCCGCTCCGAATTCAGGGATAAAATTCATAAGAACAGATTTGCCTGGTAACCCGATTGTTCCTTCTTTGATAGAATATGTCGTCGATATATCAAGGGGCACGACCCTTCAAAAAGAAGAGGCAGTAGTTCACACTGTTGAACATGTTCTCGCTGCTGTTGCAGGACTGCAAATAGATAATCTTGATATAGAAATTAATGCCAACGAACCGCCAGTGGGGGACGGAAGTGCAAAACCTTTTGTAGATGTACTTACCAATGCGGGATTTGAAGAACAAAATATTGCAAAAGATTTTTTAATTGTTGATGAAACGGTCAATTATAAAGATGAAGAAAGAGGAGTAGAGATTGTTGCGCTGCCTTTAAATGATTATCGAATTACGGTCATGGTAGATTTCAAGAATCCGGCGCTTGGCAGCCAGCATACCGGCTTATTCTCGCTCGAAGAGGAATTCATAAAAGAATTTGCGCCCGCAAGAACGTTTTGCTTCCTTAAGGAGGTCGAAATGCTTGCCGATCAGGGATTGATAAAAGGCGGCACACTCGAATCCGCGCTTGTAATAGTGGATGAAAAGCTGAGTGAAGCCGAACTCGACAGGCTGCAAAAGAAATTTGGCATCAAGGAAAAGATTGTACTTGGCACTAATGGAATGCTTAACAATGTAGAGTTGCGATTTGAGAACGAACCGTGCCGGCATAAGCTTCTTGATGTATTGGGCGATTTGGCGCTCGTGGGCGCACCGATTAAGGCGCAGATTCTTGCAGCGAGAACAGGTCACAAAGCAAATATCGAATTTGCAAAAAAACTTCGTAAACTTTATGAAAAACAGAAACTTACAAAAAAATATCAGGAAGCGCCAAAAGCGGGAGTGGTATTCGATATAAATGCAATAAAGAAAATACTTCCACACCGTTTCCCGTTTCTTATGATTGACAAAATTATCGAACTCGAAATGGGTAAGAAAATAAAAGGAATAAAAAATGTAACAAGCAATGAACCGTTTTTTGAGGGTCACTTTCCCGGTCATCCTATTATGCCGGGTGTGCTTATTGTTGAGGCGATGGCTCAAGTCGGCGGCATCATGCTGCTGAGCGAAGCGGAAAATCCGGAAACAAAACTCGTCTATTTCGCCGGTATAAATAATGCTAAGTTCAAAAAACCGGTTCTGCCGGGAGACACTATTGTCTTCGAATTAACAATGATTAACCGACGCAGATCAGTATTTAAAATGAAAGGTGAGGCGTACGTCGAAGGCAAGCTGGTATGTGAAGCTGAACTTACGGCAGTCATTGTTGACAGATGATGCTAAGTAATGATGTTTACTTGAGATCTCATGAATATTGACAAACACGCTATCGTTAATCCGGATGCAAAATTGGAGAACAATGTACGCGTTGGTCCTTTTTCAATAATTGAGTCGGATGTAACAATAGGGGAGGGTACCGTAATTGCCTCTAATGCTCTGATAGCTGCCGGAAGCAGAATTGGAAAAAATTGCCAGATATTTCATTCAGCCGTAATCGGTACGATTCCCCAGGATCTGAAATATGAAGGGGAATATACGACTGTTAAAATTGGAGATAATACAGTAATAAGAGAATTTTGTACAATCAACAGGGGGACAATAGACTCAGGGAAAACAGTTGTCGGTTCGAATTGTCTGTTGATGACATATTCACATATAGCACATGATTGCATTATAGGCGATAATGTAATTTTAGCAAATTCTGTCAATATGGGAGGTCATGTTACTATTGATGACTTTGTTATCGTTGGCGGTCTTGTTCCGATTCATCAATTCGTCCGTATAGGGCGGCATTCGTTTATTGGCGGAGGTTTCAGGGTCGATAAAGATGTTCCTCCTTATATTTTGGCTGCAGGCTTTCCCTTAAAGTATATGGGTTTAAATTCGTTAGGCTTAAGACGAAGAAAATTTTCAAGAGACACCCTTTCAAAAATTAAATCGACTTATAAAACAATTTATCAATCGGGTCTTAATAAGACACAAGCTCTCCAAAAGATTGAACCGGAAGCCGAAAATACACCCGAAGTGATGGATGTCTATAATTTTCTTTTAAATAGTGAGCGTGGTTCTATTTAATATAGTATTAAATAGAACTGATGTAACGCATTCATAAATTAGTTAATAGTAAGAGATCAGGAATCAAATAAAGAATGCAAAAGTTATACAATAAGAACCGGAAGTTTTTGGGACTGGGTTCGAATATCGAAAACCGGTTATCCAATTTGAGAGAATGTATTAGAAGATTGCTTCAAATTCCGGGTTTGATTCTCAAGCAATGGTCGCCGATTTATGAAACCAGACCGATTGACAACTCTCCACAAGAAAACTTCTTGAATATGGTTGTTGAAATCGACTATCTTAGCACGCCGCTCCAGTTACTCAAGGAAATCAAAAGTATAGAAACCGGAATGGGACGTAAAACTCTGTATAGGTGGGGGCCAAGAAACATTGATATTGACATTTTGTTCTTTGGCTCTGAAATTATGAAAACATCGTTATTATCTATACCTCATCCTGAAATCGTAAATAGAAAGTTTGTATTAAAACCAATGGTTGATATTGCTTCAGATTTTAAATGTCCGGTAAGCGGGTTATGTATAACGGAGTTGTACCGTTCCTGCATTGACGAAAACAAAGTATGGGATTATATGGAAAGTCGAAGGGATTTTCCATTGTTCGACCCAAGCCCCATAATTGATTTGTCACTCTAATGATAAAAGCCAATTATTCGTATATAGCAATCGATGGAATTATTGGCACGGGAAAGACTCATCTTACAAAACTATTATCTGAAAAACTAAATGCCAACCCAATTTTTGAAGATTTCGATAAAAACCCATTTCTTGAGCAGTTTTACTCCAATCCAAAGCAGTTTGCTTTATCGACGCAGTTGTTTTTCTTACTCAGCAGGTATCAGCAGCT
Organism: Candidatus Zhuqueibacterota bacterium; assembly: GCA_022562855.1. Taxonomy (GTDB): domain Bacteria; phylum SM23-31; class SM23-31; order SM23-31; family SM23-31; genus JADFON01. The sequence continues at coordinate 4,649 of JADFON010000005.1, forward strand.
CGCGAACGTTTCGCAAACCGATTTGTTCCATTCCTGCACAATTTCGGATTACGATTTTTCAAAGAATACTATTTTTGCGAGTGTCACCCTGAACGAACAGGAAATGTCGCTTTATTTCAACATAGTGAACCTGATGAAAGACAACATACTTGAACCGGATTTGATTTTATTATTGCAGGCGGATATGGGATTATTGCTCAGCAGGATAAAGAACCGCGGTATTTCTTATGAAAAAGGTATTACGGATGAGTATTTAAGATTGCTAAATGACGCATATAACAAACACTACTTTCATGTAACCGAAACTCCTGTGATGGTGATAAACGTGACGAATCTTGAATTTAGCAAAAATTCCCCCGATTTGCTGTGGCTTCATGATGAGATTCGTAAACCTTTTCAGGGAATTAAATACGTAAATCCAATAAAAAACTAATTAATATGTTCCGATTTTTATTCTACTTTGTAATTTCGTTTATTGTTTGGCATTATGTCAGGAAAATATTCATCAAGAATGAATCTGAAAAATTTGAGAGAAATGACCGTGAAAAACTGCGAAAGGGCAAATCCGAAGGGATAGACTATAACGATATCGAGGACGCTGATTATGAAGACCTGGAAAAAAAATAACTTCGCACTGAAAATAATTTGACAGGATTAAAAATGGAATTATCATGAATACTATTGTAAAAACAGACAAGGCTCCTTTGCCGGTTGGAACTTACAACCAGGGTATCATTACCGATAGCAATAAGCTTTTATATACTGCCGGACAAATAGCGATCGATCCTAAGACCAATGAAGTAATCGATGGAGACGTTCGAGATCAAACGAGATTAGTTTTGAATAATTTGCGAGAAGTGTTAAAAGCCGCGGGCACCGAAATGAGCAATATGATAAAGTTGACTGTGTTTATGGTTGATTTGCAACATTTTAATACCGTTAATGAAGTATTCAAAGAGTTTTTCCCGAATGATCCTCCTGCACGGTCAGCGGTCGAGGTATCGGCGCTGCCAAAAGGCGTCGATATAGAAATAGAAGGTATCGCTGCCGTGCCTTAATATGGTGGAAAATATGTTTCGTTGTACAACAAATTGTAAATACTTGTGGTTTTCACTATTTTGGGTAATTCTAATTTTATCCCCGGTGGATACGTCAGCACAGAAAATTAATAGTCATTTGACAAACTCAATTATTGAGCGCTATCAAAAAGAAGACAGTCTAAAAGCCGGCAAATCTCCCCGAAACGCCATGATCCGTTCTCTTTTTGTACCCGGATGGGGACAATTGTATAATGGAAAAAAGATAAAAAGTTTGATAATATTTGGTGTAGAAACTTCGGTTATTTCTGCAATATTTGTTCAAAATAACAGGTTGTCTGATAGTAAAACTTCGGAGAATCGTTCGTTCTACCGTGACGAAAGGAACAAATTTATATGGTGGTTTGGGGGCGTAATCATTTACAGTGTTCTGGACGCCTATGTAGATGCATATTTACAGGGTTTTAGTGTGGACATGGATATTAATAAAGAAATTGGATCCGCAGCAACGGTCAGGTTAAATATAAGCGTACCGTTTTAAGAGAAATGCTAAAGGAGAATGCTATGACGGAAAATCAGGATCGTGGGGCGTGGAGTTCCCGTATAGGTTTTATAATGGCTGGGGCGGGTTCTGCTGTCGGTTTGGGCAATATCTGGCGTTTTCCTTATATTACCGGAGAGAACGGAGGCGCTGCGTTTGTCCTGATTTATATATTGTGCATATTTTTGATCGGTTTTCCGGTAATGATAGCCGAGCTTACTCTTGGAAGAAAAACTGCAAAGAATCCTGTAGGAATGTTTCATGCTCTTGCTCCCGGAAGCCCCTGGAAATATGTAGGGGGATTGAGTGTCATTACCGGTCTTGTAATTTTTTCCTGGTACAGTGTAATTGCCGGTTGGGTTGTAGGATATTTATATAAAACAGCGGCAGGACATTTTAACAACTTGACCGATCCATCTGCGACAGAGACTATTTTTAGAGATTTTGTCAGCAATCCATTCTCCGTTATACTTTTAACAGCTTTTTTCATTGCACTGACCGGTTATGTAGTATTCAAGGGAGTAAAGAGCGGAATTGAAAAATGGTCGCGTGTATTGATGCCCATCCTGGTTGTTTTACTTATTTTGCTTGCTATACGCTCAGTAACGTTACCCGGTGCGTCTGAAGGACTTATTTTTTATCTAAAACCCGACTTTTCAGCAATTAATACAAATATGTTAATCGCCGCGCTCGGGCAGGCTTTTTTCTCATTGAGTCTGGGAATGGGAACAATGATAACATATGGAAGTTATCTTTCAAAGAAAGACAACATTCCTACTGCGGCAGCCTGGGTCTGCACCTTTGATACGTTAATCGCGATTTTAGCCGGTTTTGTGATTCTTCCGGCAGTAGCGGCAATGGGAAAGGCTTATACAGAGGGTCCGGGATTAATTTTCCAGGTGCTCCCTTCGTTATTCGGAGAAATGCCGGGAGGACAGATATTCGGAGTAGGATTTTTTATGCTTATTATAATTGCCGCGATAACTTCAACCGTGTCAATCCTTATAGTTCCTGTTGCGTATATGGTAGACGAAAAAAAATGGTCACGCAGGAACGCTGTCGGATTTATGTGCTTAATCGCTTTTGTATTAAGTGTGCCTGCTGCGCTGGCTAACGGTGCGGTTGGATTTTTGTCAAGTTTGCCGGGACTCGGGACAGATTATTTTACTATAATAAGCAGTTTATTCGGAGATGTTTCACTAACTCTCGGCTCATTGTTCATTGCCTTATTTGTAGGATGGAAATGGTCTACGGCTAAGGCGAAAGAGGAAATTGAATCGGAAGGTATAACCTTTGGATTGGCAAAGCAGTGGAGTTTTCTAATACGCTTTGTGGCGCCAATAACAGTTTCGATTCTATTAGGATATACATTTAGGGATAACATATGGAAGTTGTTCTTCGGTTAAGAATAGTTTATATTGTAATCAATATTCAAAAATTTTCAAACATTCGGGACAACATAGATGGATTGTAATTCTTCGGTAAAAGCTAATTGTGGAGTGGTCGGGATTTATGGTCACCCGGAAGCAGGACAATTGACCTATTTATGCTTATACGCTCTTCAACACAGGGGGCAGGAAGGCTCAGGAATTGTAACGTCAACGGGAAGAGAATTCAGGTCGCACAGAGCACAGGGGTTGGTTTCCGATATTTTTTCTGATGTAAATACATTAAAAAAATTAATAGGCAAAATCGCAGTGGGGCATAACAGGTATTCCACTACCGGCGGGAATACGCCCGCTAACGTGCAACCGCTAATAATGAAACTGAAGAATGGCCCAATTGCAATTTCTCATAATGGAAACCTGGTAAATGCGAAGGCGCTAAGAAATATCTTGATGAATGAAGGCTCAATATTCCAAACTTCCTCGGATAGTGAAATAATCATTCATTTGATAGCTAAGTCCAGGAAAAAAACTTTCCAGGAGAAAATCAAAGAAGCCTTTGAACAGGTTAGCGGTGCATATTCCATCGTATTGATGACGAAAAACACCCTGGCAGCGATACGCGATCCGAAAGGATTTCGCCCTCTATGTATCGGTAAAAAGGATGGCGCCTATATCATAACGTCAGAATCGTGCGCCCTTGATTTGATAGATGCTCAATATATCCGGGATGTGGAGCCTGGTGAGTTGATCATAATTGATAAAAACGGTCTGCGGTCATCTATGATATTTCCAAAAGAAAAAACTGCTTTTTGCATTTTTGAGTATATATATTTTTCACGACCGGACAGCAAAGTATTTGGTGAATATGTAGATAAAACAAGGAGAAAATTCGGCAAAAGACTGGCTGAAATAAAACCGGCAGATGGGGATATAGTAATATCTGTTCCTGACTCAAGCAATACAGCCGCACTCGGATATTCACAAAGATCAAAGTTAAGGTTCGAAATCGGGCTTATTCGAAATCACTATATTGGAAGAACCTTTATCCACCCGATTCAAAGTCAGAGAGATTTTAATGTCAGGATAAAGTTTAACGCAGTCGGTGGTGTGTTGAAGGGGAGAAGGGTTGTTATAGTTGAAGATTCAATAGTTCGCGGGACTACACTAAAAAAACTGGTAAAAATGATCAAAAAAGCGGGAGCAAAGGAAGTGCATGTCCGGGTGAGCTCTCCTCCAATTATTTCTCCCTGTTATTATGGGATGGATTTCCCGACTAAAGATGAACTTATTGCAAATAATAAATCCATTGAAGAAATTCGAGACTATCTCGATGTAGATTCATTGGAGTATTTCCCCCTGGAAGACCTGCTGGGGTCGGTTGAAGATGGAGAAACGAATTTTTGCACCGCCTGTTTTAGTGGAAAATATCCGCTTCCTTTGACGGAAGGCTTTACCAAGGATCAATATGAGTAAATTAGACGTCGCAAGCAGAATCGAACCAAAACGCAAAAAACCGGATAATATTGAGATATTGCCTGAAATATGCGATTTGTGCGGCGCTTGCGTAGCTGTATGCCCGCCCAATGTGATGAGTCTGATTCAAAATGATCTTTCAATAGATTTTAACGGTTGTACATATTGCTCTCTCTGTATTGATATCTGTCCGCTCAGGGCTATTAAGGGTTCATTTAATTGATGTTTATTTGTGCTTGATAGATCTATGTAATTCATTATGTACTTACTGAATGATTCATAAATAAAATTTCCTTTTTTTTCTTCCATGAATGTTCGTACCGATTCGATCTTTAAACAGAATTACGACGTGATAATTGTTGGCGGGGGTCCGGCTGGAAGCACTGCCGCGCAATTTTCCGCCAAAAGTGGGGCGAAAGTTTTGCTTCTTGAACGTGATCCGGTTTTAGGATCGCCCGTAAGATGCGGCGAAGGAGTCAGCGAAAGAGGAATAAAGGGTTATATTTCGCTTAAGGGTCCGTGGATCGCGAATAAGCTGAATTCGTTGGAACTTTTTTCTCCGGACAACAGCAAAATAGAGCTAACAGCCAATCTAATCGGATATATTTTGGACCGGTCTATATTTGATAAAGTTCTCGGTGAAAAAGCTGAAATAGCGGGTGCATCTATTGTTACGAAGGCAGATGTAAAGGGACTGCTCAAAAACAACGGGCATCTGGATGGCGTTTTGGTGCAGTATGAAGAAAAAGAGTACGAAGTCCGTGGCAAAATAATTATCGGTGCGGACGGCGTCGAATCCCGGGTCGGAAGATGGCACGGCATAAAAACAATGACGAAAATGAACAACATGGAATCCGGAATTCAGATAAATGCGACAAATATTAATATCAAGAGAGATGTGTGCCAGTTTTATTTTGGTCATGAAGTTGCTCCCGGAGGTTATCTATGGGTATTTCCCAAAAGCGACAACCAGGCAAATATAGGATTGGCGGTTTCCGGTAATTACTCCAGGCAAAAACCGGCGAAGGATTATTTGATGGATTTTATGAATAAACGATTCCCACATGCCGAATGGAGCACTATGGTTGCTGGAGGGATTCCATGCAACCCACCGTTAAAACAACTTACAAAATCGAACTTATTGCTTGCCGGAGACGCCGGACACCAGGTAAATCCTTTGACGGGCGCCGGTATTGCGAACGCTATTCAGGCAGGCAGATTAGCCGGTGAAACTGCCGGAAACGCACTAAAATCAGGTGGCTCTTTAGAACAGAATCTGAAAATTTATGAAAAAAAATGGCGCCGGTCTCGAGGCAGATTCCATAAAAGCGCTACGAGATTAAAAAACGCTGTTCATGGATTTGATGATGATAAATTAAATGAATTATCACGCATGCTGATCAAAATACCAAAAAATGACTGGTCGATGCTGAGAATATTTCTATTTGCTGTCAGAAAAAACCCAGAGTTGATTATCGATTGTATTAAGTTATTCAAGAAATTCTAATGATACAGTTGCTAAACAGTTTAAAATCAGGACTCCGCCGAACAAGAGACAACTTAACTAATTCATTGAAGTCGTTAATTCCTGGTAAAAAAGGACTTTCCGAAGAATTGCTCGCAGAAATCGAACAGGTATTGATACTCGGTGACATAGGAGTAAACACAGCAACCGATATTGCCGCAGAAATAAAGCAACGCTTTCAAAAAGAAAAAGAAGTTAATTATGACCAGGTGGTCAGCGTAATTAAAGAGGAGATTCACAGTACAGTTGACTTTCTTACTCACAAAGACAATGGGATCTCATCACTTAAATCACCCTACGTAATACTGGTGGTTGGTGTAAACGGGACCGGAAAAACTACCTCGATCGGAAAATTAGCTCACTATTATAGAAGTGAGGGGAAACGCGTTCTACTGGCTGCCGCCGACACGTACCGCGCTGCCGCCATTGACCAATTAGAAAAATGGAAAGACAGGACAGGGGTTGAAATTGTCAAAAACGAAGAAGGGACTGACCCCGCCGCGGTTGCTTTTGACTCTGCCCAGGCTGCACTCGCACGTGATATTGATGTATTACTGGTGGACACCGCGGGCAGAATACATACGAATGTAAATTTGATGAATGAACTGGAAAAAATAAAAAGGGTGATAGGCAATGTAATCCCTGGCGCGCCCCATAAAATATTGCTTGTTATCGATGCCAATACAGGGCAAAATGCGATTTCACAGGCGCGGTCTTTCACTGGCTCGCTTGATGTAGACGGAATATTTCTCACAAAACTGGATGGTACGGCGAAAGGCGGCGTAATAATACCAATTATGAGAGAATTGAAAATTCCCATAGAATTCGTAGGAATCGGAGAACAAAAAGAGGATATTAAATTGTTTAACATTAAGGAATATTTAAATGCCTTATTTGCCTAAAAAGGATATCGGATCTTCCGGCATGTCCGAATCAGTTGAATTAATAACGTTAGGCTGTCCAAAAAACGATGTTGATTCGGAGGTAGTCGGACAGATTCTTGTAGATTCAGGACATACTCTTACAACAGAGCAGAACGGCGCTTCAACTGTTTTTATCAATACATGTGGATTTATAGAGGACGCAAAGAAAGAATCAATAGACCGGATAAAAGAAGCGATAAACAGAAAGAAAGCCGGGCAGATCAAAAATATTATTGTTGCAGGTTGCCTTGTAGGGAGATACCGCAAGGATCTTGAAGAAAGATTTAAAGATGTCGATGCGTTTTTTGAGGTTTCCGATTTTGATTCGATTAAAAAATATTTCAATGTTTTTAATGGTAAACCTGGGGTTATGGACAGATACAGGCTGACTCCTAAGCATTTTGCCTATCTAAAAATTTCCGAAGGTTGTGATTATAAATGCTCTTTTTGTGCTATACCGGGCATCAGGGGTTTGCAAAAAAGCAGACCACTTAATTCATTACTCGATGAAGCACGCAGACTAATAGATAATGGTGTATGTGAACTGATACTTATTGCGGAAGATTCAACCCGTTACGGTATCGATCTTGACACAAACGAAGATCTTTGTAAATTACTTGAAAATCTGAGCAATCTGGACGGACTAAAATGGATACGTCTGTTATATGCGTATCCTAAGTCGATTTCCGACAGGTTGATCGATATAATAGGTGAGAGAGATAACATTTGCAATTATATAGATATGCCCATTCAGCATGTGTCGAACACCGTATTAAAGAGAATGAAACGGACCTACAAAAGAAGGGACATTGAGGACAAGATTGAAAAACTTCGAAACAGAATTCCCGATATTATACTCCGAACTACCGTAATTGTCGGTTTTCCTGGAGAAACTAAGGAACAATTTGTGGAATTATCGAACTTTCTAATGGAGAGTCCATTTGACAGATTAGGCGCCTTTATGTATTCTGACGAAGATGGGACTCAGGCAGAAAGTTTAGACAACAAGGTCTCAAAAAATGAAATGATCGAGCGACTGGAAGAAATTCAATTAAATCAAAACTATATTTCTGAACAAGTAAACAGACAACTGATCGGGAAAAAACTTGAAGTTTTGGTCGATTATAAGGATGAAGAATCGGATATGTTCCTTGGAAGGTCTTATGGCGACGCTCCTTCCATTGACCAGGTTATTCAAATAGACCGACCCGCTGAAGTGGGTGAATTCACAACAATTACTGTCGAAGATTCAACCGCTACCGAGTTAACAGGAAAATAAAAGGATTGATATATGAAAAGATTCTCAATAATATTCAAGACCGCTTTGTTATCGTTCTGCTTATTGATTCCTTTTTTTGATGTAAGTACTGCCCAAGAACCGAATTTGTTTAGTGAAAACATGTATGAGGGACTCGATTTTGATTATTCCTATTTTCTTGTTCCAAATAAACGGGGAGAGAACTCGGTTCTAATTGTTTTTACGAAAATTCCCTATAGCAGGTTGATTTTTTCAAGTTTCGAGAAATTGTTTAGGGCGGAATATGAAATTTCGATCGAAATTCGTGACGGGGAAAATGAATTGAGCCAGAGAAAAACCTGGCGTGAAACGATACAAACGACAGATTATAATGAAACTGGAAGAAATAACCTTTATCATCTTTCAACCACCCAAATACCTGTAATTCCCGGTGACTATTCTCTGAATGTATCTATTGAAGATTATAATACGAAGAAACGTATCGGAAAATCCCAAAAGCTGAAAATAGACGAACATGACGATAGTAAGCTCCGAACCACAAGCATCATGTTTGTGGAAAATGTTGAATTTGATGGTGATAATGTTAAAAGTTATATACCCAGTATTTCAGAAGTGCTGCCAACGTCAGGCAAAACTTATTATGCTTATTTAGAAGTCGTACCATCTGAACCAAATCAAAAATATACTATAGAAGTAGAGCTGAAAAATGTTGGAAGCAGAAAAAAGGTAACAGTTTTTAAAGACAAATTTGAAAGAACATCCGGTATCGGCAATATAACGATCGCAACCGAACTGACTGACAAAGAAGTGTTATCCGGTACATACGAACTCAAGTACAAGATCTCCGGTGGGTGGCGAAATAATAAAACAGTCACAAAGGAATGCTACTTATCGTGGTTTGGCATTCCTACCGATGAAAATGATCTGGAATTGGCTCTTGCACAAATGAAATACGCGTTTGACAAAGTTATTTTTAAAAATATCGGCAAAATGACCTATGAAGAAAAACTTGAACTATTTGTCTCAGTCTGGGAAAATCATGATCCGACACCGGAAACACCGAGAAATGAATTTATGACAGAGTATTTTAAACGCGTGCAATATGCCAATGCTGCGTTCAAGAGTTCTCAGGATGGTTGGAAAACGGACAGAGGGATGATTTTTATACTCTTTGGACCTCCAAGCGATGTTTTCTATTTCGATTTTCTAAGCAACTCCTACCCAATTCAATACTGGTCATATCTGTTTGATAATCAAGTGTTTAAGTTTTATGATGTTTATAATACTGGCGACTTTCGTCTCGCCGTGCCTTATAATTACGATATTTGGACACGACCGAAAAAATAACGAGTGTATGAACTGTTCTTCCAGTTAAAAATCGGTGACATGGGAATGGCGTGTTTCTCAAATTTATCAGTTGCAGTATAACAGGTGCGAGTGGCAATCATGCAACTAACCGTTCTTGGTTCAGGTACCTTTCAACCCACAGCAAAAAGAGGATGCAGCGGATACTTAGTACAAATTGAAGAAAACAATGTTCTCCTTGATTCAGGCGCGGGTGTTCTTCGTCAATTAGCAAAAAAAAATATTACCGCAGAAGATATAGACTTAGTATTCATTAGTCATTTACATATTGACCACATTTCCGATCTTGTACCGTTTTTGTTTGCGAAAAAACAAGGTACACATACTCAAAAAAAAGACATCTCTCTCTATGGTCCGCCTGGTTTCAAGGAATACTATTCCCGGATAGAGTCTTTATATTATAAATCCATACATCCGGAAAATTATAATATAAGTATATTTGAATATGATGGAGTCCGAATAAAATTTGCCGATTTTAGTATCGGAGCTTATCCTGTTAAACACACGGAAAATAGCTACGGTTTCCGTTTTGTAGACAATAACGGCATAGTGCTTGCTTATTCCGGGGATACAGATTACTGCGATAATTTAATAACCCTTTGCAAAAATAGTAATGTAGCAATAATAGAATGTACCTTTCCTGACGACAGAAAAGTAGAAGGTCATCTCACCCCTTCCGAAGCAGGGAGGGCTGCACACCTGGCGGAATGTAAAAGAGTTTTGCTTACTCACCTTGACCCCATGACCAATGAAAAAGAGATTATTTCATCATGCTCGAATCATTTTAAAGGCGGCATATCCATAGCAGAAGAGCTGGACACAGTGAATATCTCTTAATTCGGTCATTGTGCTTTATATCATAGTATCCGACTGGTAAATGGACGCGTTGGCACACCCTAAGAAACCAACCGGCTTCCACCGTTACCGGAGGCGGTTCCCATTATGGTTTTTTCGCATTCCGACAATGCAAGCGTTACAGCGCTGAACAATATCATGGAAGCAGGTGGAAAGGTAAGTTGGGCTTTGCAAGAGTTTAACCTTGGTGGCAAAAGTTGCACGAAAGGATCGTTTGCGGTCGAATCGGGAAGCATTTTTTTGGATGCACTGCGAAGAATCTCATCTGAAACCCACATTCAAATGAAGCGCTTCTAATCATCGGGCTATCATAATTGTGGTAATAATGAGCCGCCGCCACGTGAGTGGTCCTCTTTGGGCAGGCTTTGGCACATTAGCCACCACTATCCGTGGCAGCCTGCGATATATGCCGTTTTAGCCCTTTCCTAAGTGTACCAATCAGATTACTTCTCCTTTCCATAAGCACGACGTCACGCCAATTCCCATTCATTTTTCCGATTTTTTCCCGCAATCCAACTTCCCTGAATCCATACGATTTGTGAAGTGAGATTCTAAATGTCGTTTTCAGGGAATATTCTAGCCTGCAATGTCCATATTCCTTCATTTTCGGACAGATTAACTAATTTTCTTAGAAGAGCCTTTCCGATACCCTGTCCTTGTGTGGATATTGCGACATAAATGCTCACTTCTGCGACACCGGAATATACTTCTCTTTTTGAGATGGGGCAAAGAGCAGCCCGGCCAACGATTTTAGCGCCGGATTTTGCCACAATTCTACAAGCGGAAAAGTGGTTCACATCCCAGGATTTCCAATCAGGAACTTCTGTTTCGAAAGTGGCATTTACGGACGCAATCCCTTCTTTGTAGATCCTTATTACATCCTCCCAATCGGCGGGCTGCA
>JADFON010000302.1 GCA_022562855.1 Candidatus Zhuqueibacterota bacterium
GAGCGGCTGGTGTTTTTCTACTTGCCGCGGATATGCAACCACTGCCTGAATCCCTCTTGCGTAGCCTCCTGACCATCCGGCGCGCTTTATAAACGGGGTGAAGATGGTATCGTATTGGTAAATCAGAAAACCTGTCGCGGCTGGAGGTACTGTGTATCTGCTTGTCCCTACAAAAAAGTCTACTACAACTGGAAAACAGGAAAATCCGAAAAATGTATACTCTGTTTTCCCCGCATCGAAACTGAGCAGGCGCCTGCTTGTTTCCACTCGTGTGTTGGAAGAATTCGCTACCTCGGCGGGTTGCTGTATGATGCGGATAAAATTCATGACGCCGCGCAAGTTGACGACAGTGAACTCGTCGATGTTCAGCGCGAAATGATTCTCGATCCTTTTGACGGCAAGGTTATTGACAATGCCCATCGCAATGGTATCGATGATAACGTTATCGAGGCGGCGCAGAAATCACCGGTGTACAAATTTGTCAAAAAGTGGGAATTAGCTCTACCGCTTCATCCCGAATTCCGTACATTACCGATGCTCTTTTATGTTCCGCCGATGCTGCCGATTATGGGCGCTGTAAAAGACGGTATATACAACACCGCCGAAGATGACTTCTTCACACCGATAGAAAAAGCGCGCGTGCCTGTTAAATTCATGGCTTCTCTTTTTTCTGCAGGAAATGAAGGAAAAGTCAGGAAAACCCTCAAAAAACAACTTGCTGTACGTGCATATAGACGATTTATCACTGTTGGAGATTATGACGAGGATAAAGTAAAACAATTACTCCATGAAGCAGACAGCTCTGCTGAAGAAGCCGAAGAAATTTACCGGCTTACCTCACTCCCTTCAGAAACTGACCGATATGTAATTCCCCATTCCCATCGTGAAGAGGCAATAGAAATGCTCGAATCGGATACATGGGTGGCGAAAGGAAATACAGGCTTTGGTTTTAAAGAAAAACCCGTGAGAGGTGAATAGGTGAATTCTCATAAAACTAAAGAAAAACCAGGTACAATTTCAAACGAAAAACATCTCTATGAAAATTTGTCTGAGCTTCTGGAATATCCGCAAGACAATATTTTTGAGAATATATCCGGATGTTTAAAATCTCTGGAATCGCACTATCCGGAGGCGAAATCGCAGCTCGAATCATTTTCAAATTCTGCGCATTCGGTCGATCTTTCATCGCTTCAGGAGCTTTATAACTTTTCTTTTGATATTAACCCTGTATGTACGCTTGATATCGGGTACCATGTTTTTGGTGAAAGTTACAAACGCGGGTCCTTCCTTGTAGGTATGAAAAAAATGCTGAAAGAACAAGGAATAGAAACGAAAGATGAGCTGCCGGACTATCTCCCGAATATACTAAGACTTCTTGCAGGTATATCAAAAAATGATGACTCGGTTTCATTAGCCACGCTTATTGTTGCCCCGGCTCTTGCACGTATGAAAAAATCATTCAAAGAAAACAACAATTGCTATGGCGCTGTGGTTCGGGCTGTCGATTGCATAATACGTAAAGATTACGACATTACCGAAATAGAAATAAAGGAAGCCTCTCCCAAGGATAACGATTTTTTAAATTGTCATTCAAAGGGATGTGGTCCTCTGCAATCAAATACTCAAAGTCCGGATAAGAACAATTCTAAACTAAATAACAGGGGTTAAAAACATGATTGACACCCTTCTATATGTTTTTTATCCATATGCTGCATTCGTATTTGCAGTTGCATTCTCCGTTTATCGTTATGTGAACCGTTCGTTTACCTATTCGAGTCTATCTTCACAATTTTTGGAGAATAAAACCCTTTTTTATGGTACTATACCGTGGCATTACGGTATTATCGGGGTTTTGACCGGACATCTAATCGGGTTTCTTATCCCGGCAAAAGTACTGGCATTTAACAGTGTCCCGCTCAGGTTGTATGTGCTGGAAATCACCGGGTTCGCGCTTGCCCTTGCCGCTTTCGTAGGACTAATTCATTTGATTATCCGCCGGTTTTCTCATCCGCGAATTCGCAAAGTTACTTCACCTATGGATATTGTCTTGCTGGCTTTACTCTTGACACAGGTTGGTTTGGGATTATACGTGGCGATTTCTTACCGCTGGGGCTCATCCTGGTATGCGGCTTCTGCGGTTCCTTATCTCCGTTCGCTTTTTTCATTTAACCCTGACGTCACGCAGGTTGCACTTTGGCCTTTGGCAGTCAGACTCCATGTTCTCGGAGCTTTCACTCTGTTGGCAATTTTCCCATTTACAAGACTGGTGCATGTCCTTGTTATGCCGTTTCATTATCTATGGAGACCATACCAGAAAGTAGTATGGAACAGGGAACGCACAACCATATTGAAATCGTAACACAAGACGTCGGCGATTAGAAACATACTACAAGGATATGGACTTTTATGAACAACGAACCAGGGTATAACGCAGCTATCAAAGGCGATGCGGGCAAATCGCTTGCAGGGTCGACTCTTGGATTCTTTTTTGGATTTGCATCGGTAGCGCTTTTCGGGATCACGGTTGGATTTTTTCGGGAATCCATGGATTTGACCCCCTTCCTCGTTGGATTGTTAGTTGCAATTCCCAACCTTACTGGTTCCCTCATGCGCATCCCTTTTGGCGCATGGGTAGATACGAATGGAGGGCGAAAACCGTTTTTAATATTACTTTTCCTCTCACTTACGGGGCTCGTTTTTCTCTTATTTATATCGATTTTTTATTATGATTCCGGGACTCTAAACCGTTCACATTACCCCATTTTACTCATCGCAGGAGCTTTAAGCGGGTGTGGGATTGCAACGTTTTCTGTGGGGATCGGACAAGTCTCCTATTGGTTTCCGCAAAAGAAGCAGGGGATGGCATTGGGGACATATGCCGGGTTAGGCAATATAGCGCCCGGTCTCTTCAGCTGGATTCTACCTCTTACGGTTGTGGCTTGGGGAATATCGGGAACTTACGCTGCATGGGTGGTAATCCTTATTCTTGGAATTGTACTATACGCCTTTTATGGAAATCCGGCACCGTTTTTCCAGTTTATCAAGCAAGGTATAACAAGAGAAAAGGCAGCCGAGGCTGCCCGTAAAATGGATCAGGAGCTTTTCCCAAAAGGCAACGCCTTGCACAGTCTGGCGCGTGCAGGAAAATACTGGCAAACCTGGGCTTTGGTAGGAATTTAGTTCGTAACATTCGGCGGTTTCCTCGCTTTAACGGGTTGGTTCCCGACTTATTGGCAGGAATTCCATGGAACTTCTCTCGCTACCGCAGGCATTCTAACGGGAACATATTCTGTTCTTGCTTCAATTATCCGCATCCTGGGAGGGCGATTTTCAGACAAATTTGGAGGAGAAAAAACGCTCTCTTTGTCGCTTGGTGTCATGCTGGCAGGCGCAATCCTGTTGGCAAAAGGCGGCAGCTTTTACCCGGCGTTTATAGGGCTGTTGTTGATGGCTCTCGGAAT
>JADFON010000303.1 GCA_022562855.1 Candidatus Zhuqueibacterota bacterium
CGTATTAATTTGATAACCCATCCAAATCCTTATCGGTATAATATTCGACAATTGCTCACTGTTATACCATATAAATAATAAAGCTACGGAAAATACCGCCAGGGCTGTAACCCAGCGTACAATCCACATAGAACCTCCAAAAGGTTGAATTCAGGATATAAAAAGGAAACTACTTATTTTTTCAATTTAGCTACACGTGTCATCATTGAATTTCAAGAGAAAAATCTATTATTTAATTTGTCATGGAGCCGTTATCATCCAATACTTCTTCGAGTTGCCCGAATAAAGTCTGGCTCGATGTAGCAACTATCCTGACACTGCAAAATGCACCCGGATTTAATTTTACATTCGGGACTATGACATTTTTTCCCCCGTCGGTTTTGCCAAGCATATCTTCCGGGGATCGTTTGCTCACTGTTTCTATCATAACCTTGACGGTTTTACCTATGATTTCCTGGTTTTTTTTCGCCGTAATCGACCGCTGTAAAGTACTAACCTCATTCAATCTGCTGGTCTTGACCGGTTCCGGAACATTGTTTCCCATGGTACAGGCAGGTGTTCCTTCCCTCGGTGAATACTTAAAGGTAAATGCGCTGTCGTATTCTACTTCTTCGACAAGCTTCAGGGTTTTTTGATGGTCTTCTTCAGTCTCACCAGGATAACCTGAGATAATATCCGTTGTTATACACACATCCGGTATTTCCCGTTTCATAAGATCGATGATTCGCAAATAATGATCCGACGTGTATTCTCTTCCCATAATTTTCAAAACTCTGTCCGACCCTGACTGAACCGGCAGGTGGACATGCGAGCATACATTCTCCTTGTCCCGGATAATGCCGACTAATCTTTCCGACAAATCCTTTGGGTGGGATGTGGTAAACCTTATTCTCTTTATTCCCCGTATTTCGCTTATCTTTTCCAGTAAATCGGGAAAACTGTCACCATTATTGCTGTAGGAATTCACATTTTGCCCTAATAGTGTGACCTCTTTAAAACCTTCTTCTACGAGATTCCCGACTTCTTTTACAATACTATTTAACGGTCTTGAACGCTCCCGTCCCCTGGTGAACGGAACGATACAATACGTACAATTATGATCACATCCCCGTGATATCGCAATAAATGCCGAAGCGCCCTTCTTTCGAAGAGGCGGTATGTCATCATAATCTTCAAGAATATTCTCCGGCTCAACAAATGACTTTTTGGGTAGATTTTGCAGGAGAAAATGTATATTACGATAGGCATCGGGACCAAGAATGAGATCTAACTCGGGAAGCATTTCCTGCCATTCGGGCCCTGCCCTTTGCCCCAAACATCCGAGAAGACCTACTATTAATTCACTATTGGTCTTTTTCCTTGCTAAAACCTGACGAATATAGCCAAGCGCCCGCTGGTCGGCATGTTCCCTGATTGTACATCCGGTCACCAATACTATATCTGCGCTGCCCTCATCGTGTACTATAGAATAGTCATTTTTCTTCAGAATTCCCGAAACTAACTCAGAATCATACACATTCATCTGGCAGCCATACGTCCTGATAAATACTTTTTTTGAATTATTCATAGCTTAAAATATATTTTTGCACTGCAAATCCTGTTAATTTGAAGCAATAGTCCCCATTAAAGTCATTCCGCATTTACGTGCTAAATGAATCTGCGAAACAATATTGGACTCCGCTATTTCCTCGCACCCTACTCTTAAATAATTTCTCGAAAAACCGGTAAACCCGCCATCTTTTCTCTTGGATTCGAAAAGTACCTCCCCTGTTTTGCCTAATTGGCTAATTAAAAATCGGTTTTTTTTCTGCAATCCGATATTGATCATTTCCTGACTTCTTTGACGCGCTGCAGGAGCGGGAACCGGACTGCCGTATTTTTCAGCGGCGGTGCCGGATCGCCGCGAATACCGGAACACATGAAGGTACGTAATCGGCATATCCCGTACAAAGTTTGCACTTTCCTCAAATAATGATTCCGTTTCACCGGGAAAACCGACCATGACGTCCGCCCCAATTGCAGCATCAGGCATATATGACCGTATCCACTCCATTACACGTGCGTAATTCTTGCTTAGGTACTTTCTGCGCATCGATCTTAAAATGGTGTCTGACCCACTTTGCAAAGGAACATGAAAGTGGTGACAAATTACATCACTGTTAGCGACAAACTTAACCAAATCTTTCGTTAAACAATTCGGTTCAATGGATGTCAGGCGGATACGCGGGACATTTGATATATTGCAAATTTCATCCAAAAGGTCTATCAGTTTATAATCGGAACCGTTACTATATTCACCGAGATTAACCGCCGTGAGGACTATTTCTTTGTAACCTCCGTCGCGAATTTCTTCCACCCTCCTGACTACATCTTTTATTGGACGGCAGACACTCCTGCCGCGGACAGCAGGAATTATACAATAAGAACATTTGTAAGAGCAGCCATCCTGCACTTTAAGAAAAGCTCGTGTCCTGTTTGTATCATAGGGAAACAATTCTACAGATTCAAAAGGATTACCTTCAAGTCCAGTACGAACCAATGGCGCCGAGTTGCAGGAGTTATTATTCAAATGGTCAAAAATAGAAAACTTTTCTCTGTTTCCAAGAATAAGGTCAACGCCGGGAATCCGGCTTATAGCCATCGGATCAGCCTGGGCATAACACCCCATCACCGCTACAAAAGCTTCCGGAGACCGCCTTCTGACGCCCCGTATAACTTTTCTACACTGCGAATCCGCTTGATGCGTTACAGTACAAGTATTAACCACGTATATGTCGCTTTGCTGGTCGAATTCTACCAAGCTGTAACCTTTTTTTTGAAAAGTCGCAGCGAGGACATCCGATTCAGCGGAATTCACTTTGCACCCAAGTGTATAGAATGCTACTCTTTTTTTCATAAATAGTATGAGTTAAATCAAAGACAGGATTCAGTTTTCATCTTTCTCGGATTTTTCTTCCGGCTCCTTATCTTTCGCAGCTTTCGTTTTCTTCGTAGTTGTCGTTTTCTTTTTAGCTACCGTTGTTTTTTTCTTGGCTTTGGTTTCTTTTTTGACTTTCTCTTTGGCTTTCTTCTCTTTCTCCACAACGTCTTCAGTTTCTTTTTCTTTTGTTTCCGCCTTTTCTTCACCGACAGCGTCGGCAGTTTCAGTACTTTCTTCTACGGAGGCTGATGAATCTATATCAGTCTGTTGCTCTACTTCGGCGTCTTGTGATTCTTCTACCGCTTCCGCTTCATCTGTTGGCTCTGCCACAGTTTCTTCTTCTACGGGATGGTCTGCCGTTTCAGTTTCGGTCTCGGTTGAAACCGTATCCTCTTGCTTCTTATCTTCTACCGGTTCAGCCTCCTCCTTTTGTTCGACCTCCTGCTTATTCTGTTTTTCGAGATATTCCCGAACATCCTTTTCCTCAAGGTCCTTCAAATATTCAGATAAGGAAAGAACAATTTTCTTATTT
>JADFON010000304.1 GCA_022562855.1 Candidatus Zhuqueibacterota bacterium
AATGGACATGCTTTTGATAAAGATCTTTCCGCGAACCTCGACAGAGAAATTCGTATGGCCAACGATGCCAATTGTATGGCCCTGTCAGAAGCCACCGATGGTGCTGCCGCCGGAGCCGAGGTGGTTTTTGGCGTCATCCTCGGCACCGGTTGCGGGGGAGGCGCGGTGGTTAAGGGCTGCGTTTTAACGGGTGCCAACGGCATTGCCGGCGAGTGGGGGCACAATGCCCTGCCCTGGCCCCAACGTCATGAGTTGCCTGGATCCCAATGCTATTGCGGGAAATACGGCTGTATTGAGACTTTTATTTCCGGCACCGGCAAATGCATGATCTTTCGCGGATTGATTACACACAAATCGATCAAAGATTTGAATCCGTCAAAATTGTGTTTCCCCACTAATTCGGTAAAATATACCCCAACTGCCGTTTCGAGACCGGTCACGCCAAATGCCGCCTTATCAAACTCGCCTTCTTTATCATCTTTGATATGCGGGGCATGGTCTGTTGCGATAGCGTCGATTGTTCCGTCTTTCAGTCCTGCTACAACCGCCTCTAAATCTTCCTCGTTTCTAAGCGGCGGGTTCATTTTGAAATTCGGATCGTATGTTTCGACCGCTTTGTCTGTCAGGCTAAAGTGGTGAGGAGTCGCTTCACAACTGACATTCAGTCCTTTGTCCTTTGCTCTTTTGACCAATTCAACCGATTTTGCGCTGCTGATATGCTGGATATGAAGTTGACCGCCTACATATTCCAGCATTTGAATGTCCCGCGATACGATGATGTCTTCGGCTATAGTCGGCATACCGGTCAGCCCGAGTATTGTTGAATAAAACCCTTCGTTCATGGAACTGCCATGTGTCAAACTCAGGTCCTGCGCATGTTCGATAACCGGGATGTTGAACATCTTTGAGTACTCCAATGCGCGTCTCACGAGATCACTATTATTAAGCGGGAGACCATCATCGGTTATTCCAATAATCCCTGCTTTTACCATGTACCCGATTTCCGCAAGTTCTTCGCTTTTCGATCCTTTGCTTACAGCGCCTATCGGGAAAACATCGACAAGTTTATCCTGTGCTTTTTCCTTGACAAAGCGTACAACTTCCTGGTTGTCGATTACCGGGTTTGTATTCGGCATACAGCAGACCGCGGTAAATCCGCCTGCAGCGGCGGCGGCACAGCCCGATTCAATCGTCTCTTTTTCTTCATTTCCCGGTTCTCTGAAGTGCACGTGTATATCAATCAAACCCGGTATCACTGTGCTCCCCGATATATCAACAACGCTGCCCTTATTGAAATCTCCTTCGAGTTTTCCGATTTTTTCGATTACACCGTTCTTGATCAGAATATCCGCTTTTGCCGCAGTTTGTTTTTTGGAATTCCAAACTTTGCCGTTTTTCAGCAGCAGATATCCTTTAATTGCCTTGTCTTTGAATTGTTCGGACATAAAATTTTAGATTTTTTGTATATCGTGACCGCTCAGCAAGTATAACACCGCCATTCTCACTGCAACTCCGTTGGTAACCTGGTCGAGGATCATCGAGTATTTTCCATCGGCTATTTCGCTGTCGAGTTCGATTCCCCGGTTGATAGGTCCGGGATGCATTATTATCCAGTCTTTTGCAAATTTATCGAGCCTGTCTTTTGTTATGCCAAATTTGTCTCTATATTCCCGGAGCGTCGGAAACAAACTGGTTCCCTGCCGTTCGATTTGGATACGCAGGATATTTAATACCTGTGCAAAATCCAATGCTTCGTCGAGGTCATAAAAAACCCTGACACCCAATTTCTCAATTTCCCTGGGTATCAGGGTAGGAGGACCGCATAATGCAACATCGGCGCCCATTTGGAGCAACCCGTAAATGTTGGATAAGGCTACCCTGCTGTGGGCTATATCACCCACAATGCAAATCTTAACTCCATTCAGGTCGCCTATTTTTTCGCGGAGTGTATATATGTCCAGCAAAGCCTGGGTCGGGTGTTCGTGAGCGCCGTCTCCCGCATTGATTATCGATGATTTAAGAACCTGTGTGAGAAAAAGAGGAATCCCCGGAGATGAATGGCGCACGACAACCATATCAATTTTCATCGCTTCGATATTTTGGGCAGTATCGCGGATAGATTCACCCTTCTTCAGGCTGCTCGTGCTTGCCGAAAAATTTATGGTGTCGGCAGAGAGTCTCTTTTCTGCAAGTTCAAACGATATGCGGGTCCTGGTAGACGCCTCAAAAAACAAGTTCACTACGGTGATTCCCGTAAGGGTCGGAACTTTTTTGATAGGGCGGTCGAGTACTTCTCTGAATGACCGCGCAGTGTCTAATATTTGCAGTATTTCTTTTTTTGAATAGTCCTTTAACCCGATAAGATGTTTGTGGGCAAAAGTTTCTGCGGATTTTTTCATTGTATGATCGGTCAATCCTATTCCTGAATCTCCACTATCTGACATTTGGTCAGCAACGTGGGCATCTAACAATTCTGTTATTGTATTAGAACTCTCATGTTTTTGTTTTAATTTTCCGTTCTTATCAAACAATTCTAGTTTGATATGACCTTTTATTCCTTGTTTGTCTTTTGACATATTTTTCATGTTTAATTCTTTTTTTCTCTTTTGGTGGAGCTGCCAAAGACTGCCCGGCTTGGGAAGATTTTTTTTGATCATGTCCCAAGTATCAACATGAACTCCGTTAGTTATGCCAATCATTGGGTGATCCCTCCAGATTTCACGAGCTTTTTTAGAATGAAGCTTACTAACAGCATTAATAATACCAGCCGTACGTAATGGCAACATAGTCATAGAAAATTTGCTAGATTCCTGAATAAGTCCAAGTTTTACTAATTTGTCGGTTGGTACGTTGATTTCTTGCGCATACCTAGTTAACATCAAAGAAACTAAATCGTTGCTATAAACTTCGTTGCCAGCTGGGACCAGGGTGTGATTAGTAAAGACAACACGTCGTCGGGCATATTGTTTAGCTTCATCAAAGCTCAAATCTCTCTCCTTCATCTGATGATGGATTAATTCTAAAGTTAAAAACGCGGAATGACCATCGTTTAAATGATAAACTGACGGGTGGATACCTAAAGCCTCTAAAAGGCGTTGGCCACCAATGCCTAAAATCATTTCTTGTTTGAGTCTTGTTTCTTTATCATCAACATAAAGTCTGTTAGTGATAGCTCTATCAGATGCCGTGTTTTCTTCTAAGTTTGTATCAAGCATATAAACAGAATTGTCACCGATTTTTATCTCCCAGGCTTGTGCAACCACATCGTGATCTTCTATTGGGATTGTAAATATTTTATAAGAATTTAATTGATTTAAAATAATTGGTGAGAAATAATATAATTTTTCAAAAAACTTGGATAAATCTTTTTCTTTATTTTTTCCAAATCTACCGTTCCAAAGGACATCCCTTTTTCCAGGTTTAACGTTTTCAAAAATCTGAT
>JADFON010000305.1 GCA_022562855.1 Candidatus Zhuqueibacterota bacterium
GAGGGAAAATGTGAAGTCCCTATGTCCGAATCCTGGCACGGTAAAGTTTTTATTCCTGCCGTACAAAATACACACTAATAGAAAATGATAAACCCGATAGTCCAGAACATTCTGCTTTTTAAACGCCTGTCGGAATATACTCCCGAACAGATACAACAAGTATTGCAGGGTGAAACGGCACAAACGGTAGCGGTAATCCTTGTACGGCTTGAAACAAAAAAGGCACAGGGAGCGCTTACGCTTTTCCCTCCTGATGAGCAGAGCGACATCGCCTTCAAGATGGCAACCGCCAAATCGATACCCCCGGAGTTTCTCAACGAAGTCGCAAACGAAATCGGTAATAAGCTGCGGATATTTGACGATAAGGACGGAGGACATGCCGGCGCCGGCGGTCAGGATAAAATGGCTGAGATTTTGAAACACATGGATCCCTCAAAAAGCAAAGGCTTGTTAGACGCCCTTGCACAAAAAGATTCGTCTATGTCGGAAAGGATCAAGGGCAAGATGTTTCTTTTTGAGGACATAGCCAAAGCAGAGCCGGACAGTTTGAAACGTTCTTTAATGTCAATTGAAATAGAAACGCTGGCGTTAGCTTTAAAAGGTGCATCGGAAGAAATAGTAAAAGCTGCTCTCGGGGGGCTTACCGATAACCGGAGAAAAATGCTGATTTCCGAAGTAAAGTATATGGGTCCGCGTCAAAGATCGGATGTCGACGGGGCGCGGTCGTCCATAGTTTCTACTTTGCGTGGATTTCTTGACCAGGGGATTCTGCGTATGAAAGGCGATGAGTCTCACGACGAGTGGGTTTAATTTTTGCTTTATGCTCCTTGAGTTCCTGCTTTAAAAATTTTCCCGTGTACGATGTTTTGTGTGCGGCAACCTCTTCCGGCGTCCCGGTCGCGACAACGTTTCCTCCTTCGTCGCCTCCCTCAGGACCCAAGTCGATAATATAATCTGCAGTCTTGATCACATCCAGATTGTGCTCTATCACGACCACGGTATTACCTTTGTCCACAAGCCGGTCGAGCACCGTCAACAGTTGCTTGATATCCTCAAAGTGTAACCCCGTTGTCGGTTCATCGAGAATATAAAATGTTTTTCCCGTTCCAATCTTGGAAAGCTCCGTAGAAAGCTTTACCCGTTGCGCTTCGCCGCCCGACAGCGTGGTCGCCTGTTGTCCAAGATGAATATAACCCAGACCGACCGCCTGAATGGTCTCGAGTTTTCTCCGGAGCGTCGGTATGTTATGCAAAAACTCAAGCGCCTCGTCGACGGTCATATCGAGAACCTCGGATATATTCTTCCCTTTGTAATGGATTTCAAGAGTTTCCCGGTTGTACCTTTTGCTTTTGCATACCTCGCACGGTACATACACGTCGGGTAGAAAGTGCATTTCGATCTTTATGATACCATCTCCCCGGCATGCCTCACAACGTCCTCCTTTAACGTTAAAACTGAACCTGCCGGGCAGGTAGCCTCGCATTTTTGATTCTTGCAGTTGTGAAAAAAGAGTCCTGATATGGGTAAAGAGACCCGTATAGGTTGCCGGGTTCGAACGGGGGGTGCGCCCGATTGGTGATTGATTGATCTCGATGACTTTGTCGATATACTCCAACCCTTCGACCTTTTCATAGGGAAGGGGCTGATTTTTGCCGTAATGAAATTTCTTGGTAAGAAGCCTGTGGAGTGTTTCGTTCACCAGCGTACTTTTACCCGAACCCGATACACCGGTAACGCAAATAAATGTACCGAGCGGGAAGGCGCAGTTAATTTTCTTGAGATTGTTCCCCCGCGCGCCGTATATTTTAAGAAATTTATTGTTTGGCTTTCTCCTTTTTTCCGGAACAGGGATGTCTTTATTTCGTGACAAATACTGCCCTGTAATCGAGGATTTATTTGCGGCGATCTGGCGCGGAGAGCCGGTCGACACTATGTATCCTCCGTTTACGCCGGCGCCGGGTCCGAGATCGACAAGATAGTCCGCATCGAGAATAGTCTCACGGTCGTGTTCAACAACGATAACTGTGTTTCCCAGGTCTCTTAATTTCGTGAGGGTTTTGATCAGGCGTTTGTTATCGCGCTGATGAAGACCTATGCTCGGTTCATCGAGAATGTATAATACGCCGACCAACTGCGAACCGATTTGGGTGGCAAGCCTGATTCGCTGCGCCTCGCCGCCCGAAAGTGTTCCAGCCGATCTGTTCAAGGTCAGGTAATCGAGTCCTACATTATTCAGAAATTCGAGTCTTTCCGAGACTTCCTTCAATATTTGGTGTGCAATATCCATTTCCCGCTTCGAAAATTTGAGTGTGGAGAAAAACCCAAATGCATCCTTTATAGACATCCCGGTTACATCGTGAATGTTTTTATCATGAATTTTAACGGCAAGGGGTTCTTTTTTGAGACGGGCGCCTTTACAATCCGGGCAGGGGATTGTGTTCATAAATCCTTCGATAAAAGACCGGATGTAATTGGATTTCGTCTGCTTGTATCTCCGGTTCAGATTTGGAATAACACCTTCAAATTTGCTGACCCATTCGCCGTGTCCTTTGCCGTTCCGGTGGTCATACCTGTAGGTAAATTCCAGTGAACCGGATCCGTAAAGAACTACATCGCGTACCTC
This sequence comes from Candidatus Zhuqueibacterota bacterium, assembly GCA_022562855.1. Classification (GTDB taxonomy): domain Bacteria; phylum SM23-31; class SM23-31; order SM23-31; family SM23-31; genus JADFON01. The sequence continues at coordinate 2,624 of JADFON010000305.1, forward strand.
CTGTGACAATTTCCTATAAGGGACATACAGGGAGAATTTGAAATGCTTTGCGACAGATTTCAACATTATTTTGTACCACTTACTCCCTTGAATATCGCCCCAGGCTGAAACCGCGCCTTCCATAATAGATTTATCCGGATCGCCGATTACAAGTTCGGGGTCGATTTCCATCCGTGTACCAAGACCGCTGCACCCGGGGCATGCTCCATAAGGGCTGTTGAATGAAAACATCCGTGGCGCAAGCTCCTCATAGCTGATATTGCAATGAACACAGGCATACTGTTCGCTGAACAGGACTTCTTTGTTGCCCGGCAGCAATATCTGAACGATACCCTCGCCAAGCCGTAAGGCGGTTTCGAGAGAGTCCGCAAGACGTTTGTCCTGTTCCTTTTTGATTATTAGACGGTCTACAACTACCTCGATAACATGTTTTTTGTTCTTGTCCAGCTTTATATCGGTACCCGCCTCCATTATTTCGCCGTTGATCCTGACACGGATATAGCCGTCTTTAATGATCCGTTTGAATAATTCGCGGTATTCTCCTTTTCTGCCGCGAACGAGTGGAGACAATATTTGAATCTTGGTGCCTTCGGGGTATTCCAATACGGCGTCAACCATCTGCTGTACGGTTTGTCTCTGTATCTTGCGGTTGCAATTGTAGCAGAATGGCGTGCCGACTCTCGAGAATAACAGCCTGAGATAATCGTAAATTTCGGTGACTGTAGCAACGGTGGAGCGGGGGTTTCTTCCCGCGGTACGTTGTTCGATTGCGATTGCGGGGGACAGACCGTCGATGTAG
>JADFON010000306.1 GCA_022562855.1 Candidatus Zhuqueibacterota bacterium
ATATTAAGGAAGTAAGAACTTTAGAGAGTTTCGAGCTTGAAGAGTATTATTATTCGACACCACCCCATCATAATATAACTCTTATACAGAGAAATTGCAATGATAAATATTGTCAGTTTTGTGAAAACGTAAAAGCGTTTTGAGCTAAGAACCTGACGGCGTAAGGAAATTCAGGTTATATCTTTTCTGTTTTGATAAATTCCCAGGGAAAATGTTTGGCAAATTTCTGTTTTTTTTAAATAGAAACATTGAACATATTCGTTGCAGAAATAAAAAGGAATATTTAATTACGCCAACCACAGGTCACGTATAAATTTAAAATCACGGGATATACAGCCTACTCTTTATCAATCCTGTTTTTTGTTACCCAATCTACGATATATTCAACCCCCTCTTTCGTTGTCGAACCCGGTCCGAACAGTTTTCCGACACCCATTTCGTGCAGTTTATCCATATCGTCAGCGGGAATAATGCCACCGCCTGTCAACAGCCTGTCGCCTATTCCATTTTGATCCATTAAGTCCTTTACACGTCGAAAGAGCGTCATATGCGCTCCGGAAAGGACGCTGAGGGCGACCGCATCGACATCTTCCTGCACAGCAGCGCTGATTATCATTTCCGGTGTTTGGTGAAGCCCCGTGTAGATCACTTCCAGTCCGGCATCTTTCATCGCCTGAGCCATGACTTTCGCTCCCCGGTCATGACCGTCAAGACCCGGTTTTGCTAAAAGAACTCTGATTTTCCGCATAATTTAATCCCAATATTCCAATTAATTTATAAAATCTTGCAATTTATACTATATTTTTCTTTAGCTCCAGCCTATGAAATTTATTTATGCTCCTTAAAAAACTTTTAGAGCGTGCCATTCGCCGAACACTTCCTTCATAGTTCCGACGATTTCTCCGACGGTGCCATTTTTCCGCACACAGTTCAAGATTTCCGGGAAAATATTATCCGTACTTTGTGCACAGGCTTTCAGTTTTTTCAGCGCTGATTCCACACCGATATTGTCCCTGTTCTTCCTGATATTCTTCAATTTTTCCGCTTGATTTTTTTCGACTTTTGGGTCTATCTTGAGGATAGGAATGTCGATTTTCTCGTTTTCAAGAACGTAATCGTTGACCCCCACGATGGTTCTTTCTTTCGAATCGACCTCACGCTGATATTGCGCCGCAGATCTTGCGATTTCTTTTTGAAACCATCCCGACTCAATCCCTTTAACTACGCCGCCAATTTGCTCTATTTTCTTGAAATATTCCTCTGCTTGCAGCTCCATTTTGTCCGTGAGCGCTTCAACGAAATATGAGCCTGCAAGAGGGTCAATCGTATTCGATACTCCCGATTCCAGAGCAATGACCTGCTGGGTTCTCAAGGCGATTCTTGCCGATTTTTCGGTGGGAAGAGCTAATGTTTCGTCCATGGAATTCGTATGAAGTGACTGAGTTCCTCCAAGAATCCCTGCAAGCGCCTGGATAGCGACCCTGACTATGTTGACCTCAGGTTGCTGAGCCGTGAGCGAACAACCTGCCGTCTGGGTGTGAAATCTCATCAGCCACGATTTCTTGTTCTGCGCCTTATATTTGTTCTTCATTCTCTTCGCCCAGATGCGGCGCGCCGCCCTGAATTTCGCCACCTCTTCAAAAAGGTCATTATGAGAGTTGAAAAAGAAGGAGAGACGTGGAGCAAAATCATCCACGTTCATACCAGCTTTTACTCCTTCTTCGATATAGGTAAATCCGTTAGCAAGGGTAAAGGCGAGTTCCTGCTGAGCTGTCGACCCTGCTTCTCTAATGTGATATCCGCTGATAGAAACGGTATTCCATTTGGGGATTTCGGTCGAGCAATATTTAAAAATATCCGTAATCAGCCGTATAGACGGGCTTGGAGGAAAACAATAGCAGTGTTGTGCCTGGTATTCTTTTAATATATCATTTTGTAGTGTACCTGAAAGCGACTTAGCCGGTACACCCTGCTTTTCAGCCGCGGCTACATATAATGCCAGCAGAACAATCGCAGGACCGTTTACGGTCATAGAAGTCGAAACTTTATCCAGGGGAATACCGTCAAACAGTTTCTCCATATCATCCAGACAGTCGATAGCCACTCCGCAGATACCGACTTCACCCTCCGAAAGAGGATTATCCGAATCGTAACCAAGCAATGTCGGAAAATCAAATGCAACCGACAATCCTGTTTGTCCCTGTTCAAGAAGATAATGGTATCTTTTATTGGTGTCTTCGGCGTTTCCAAAACCGGCAAATTGCCGCATAGTCCACAGTCTACCCCGGTACATGTTTGGATAAACACCCCTCGTATAGGGATATTGACCTGGAAAACCGAGGTCCTTCATATAGTCTGCACTGCCGCCGTTCTCAGGAACGTAAAGTTCTTTTATTTCTTCACTTGAGGTTGTTACAAATTTATCTTTTCTTTTCTTCGAATTGCAGTAGATTTTCTGCCATTCCAGGTAGTTCTTTTTCAAACTTTCTGAATTTGGGGACATCTTGTTCTCCAAAACAATTTTTGACGATACAGCTTACAAACTCAGGCATTCTGTGAATCTGGAAACCACATAAATTTCTTTTCTCTTGTGTATGTGAGTTATAATTTCCTTGTAATGTAATCAAAAACGTCTAATGCCGGATAAAATCCCCGATAATTTTCTGAGCAATCATATACGGCGATCGGTTTGAACCTGACTTGACCTTTTGGATTTTGTCAAGGTCGGCAAGCCGCTCATCTGTCCAGAAAGCTTCGTTAAGGAGATTTCTGATAATCGATCTTACCCGTCTTGTCAACTGTTCCGCACGGTTATTCTCAAGATTCTTATTCACTTTTAAATACGACAAATGTTTTTCAATCGTTTCAACAGTCTGATTTATACCTTCATTGTTTATTGCGGATGTTTGTATTACAGGAATCTGCCATTCGTTGTATTCTCTTAGCGCAAGCGCCGTCTGTAATTCAACCTCCGTCCTTTCAGCGCCTTCCCTGTCTGATTTATTGATAATGATTATATCCGCTATTTCCATAAATCCCGCTTTCAGCGCCTGTATCCCGTCGCCCAAATCGGGAGCAAGAACGAGCACCACCGTGTCGCATGCTTCCGCTATATCCAATTCCGACTGACCGGTGCCGACTGTCTCAAAAAATATTATCGACTTGCCGGAAGCATCGAGAATATCACCCGCCTCAGTGGCTGAATCGGCAAGACCCCCAAGACTGCCTCTCGTCGCCATGCTCCTGATAAACACATCGTTATCATTAAATAATTCGTTCATTCTAATCCGGTCTCCAAGCAAAGCGCCACCCGTAAAAGAACTTGTCGGGTCTGCTGCAATTATGCCTATGGTCTCATCTTTTGACCTGAAGAATTTGGCGAGTTGCAGTGTCAGCGTGCTTTTCCCGACA
>JADFON010000307.1 GCA_022562855.1 Candidatus Zhuqueibacterota bacterium
ATTTGATAATATCGAAGTAGAAATATTGTATATAAGTTTTCGTTAAAAAATTACCTTTTTTCTTTTTTGGTTCTATTTCTGTTTGCGGGGTAGACGTTCCATATAGATTATTTATTAGATTACAGTACTTTTGTATTTTCTGAAAAAGATTCCGAAAATACAAAAGTACTGAGGATTAATTAAAATATTGCCCGTTAGTGTACATTGGAAATTCAAAATTTCATTTTCGTCAGAGGCACTTTAAAAATTTTAAAAACGGTTTGACTATGGAAGATAAAAACAGACGCAGCTTTATTAACATGATTCTCGGTGGCGGCATCTTTCTTGTATCGGGTTCGGTTTTATATCCTGTGGTGAAATTTATGACGCCGCCCGAGGTAACCGAAGCGGAGACCTCATCGGTACTTGCCGGAACAGTCGACACAATGGGTCCGGGGACCGGGAAAGCATTCAGATTCGGTTCAAAACCAGGACTGCTTGTCCGGACAGAATCGGGAGAATTCACCGCTTTTATTGCAATTTGTACGCATCTTGGCTGTATCGTGCAGCATGACAAAGAAAAAAACGGAATCTGGTGTGCATGTCACGGAGGACTTTTTGACAATTTCGGCAATGTCGTTTCGGGTCCCCCTCCGAGTCCTTTACAACAGCTAAAAGTGATCATTCAGGGTAACGATATTTATGTTTCCAAAGCGGATTGACTACTAATTTTTCCCGCTAATCTCCGGGTCGCGTCAAGCCCGCCGCATAGCGGTCATTCGTGACAGGGACGGACGGAACCGGGAAAAGGCGGGAACTAACCGGCGAAACGGAATGCAAAAAATTATTAATTTTATCAGCGAGAGGACAAAATTTCATGTTATCGGCGATTACATGAAAAAGAAGACCGTACCTCAACATAAGCATACGGTATGGTATTATTTTGGCGGGATCACCTTGTTTCTTTTTCTGATCCAGGTCGGGACCGGTATCCTGCTTTTATTATATTACCGCCCCTCCGCCGATGGAGCGTTCGAGAGTGTTCAGTTCATTGTGACCCGGGTGCAGTTCGGATGGCTCATTCGAAATGTTCACAGTTGGTCTGCTAACCTGTTGATTCTCACGCTGTTCATCCATATGTTCAGCGCTTTTTTAATGAAAGCCTACCGGAAACCTCGCGAAATTACCTGGGTATCCGGTGTATTCTTACTTTTTATCTCCTTAGGATTCGGGTTTTCGGGTTATTTACTCCCCTGGAACGAACTGGCATTTTTTGCAACAAAAGTAGGTACGGAAATATTTGGTGTGATACCCGTTGTTGGTGATTGGATGGTCCGGTTTTTGCGGGGCGGCGAGGAAGTTACCGGCGCTACCCTGACGCGGTTTTTTGGATTCCATGTGGCGGTGCTGCCCGGAATGATTACGGTCCTGTTGTTTGTACATATCTTTATGGTTCAGATTCATGGTAACACAAGACCGATTTCACTTGAGAATGACAAAAATGCGATGCCGTTCTTTCCTGATTTCCTTCTGCGTGACTTGTTGGCATGGATGATCGGTTTGGCGCTTCTGGCTTTTCTGGCGGCAATTTATCCATGGGACATCGGGCAAAAAGCCGACCCGTTTCTACCTGCACCGGCTGGTATTAAACCGGAATGGTATTTTTTGTTCATGTTCCAGACATTGAAAGTCATACCGGCAAAGATATTGATCTTTGATGGCGAAGTTATCGGTATTTTTGCTTTCGGTCTTGCCGGGTTGTTCTGGATTTTGGTGCCCTTCCTTGACAAGAATGCAAGCAAGGGAAAACGAAGTCCCGTATTCACTGCGATAGGAATTATTGCGATTTTGTACATTGCAATAATAACACTTTTGTCGTATACATATTTTAATTGACGAAACTAATTTCAATTATCAAAATTGCAAACGCCCTGAATTATGATGAAAAAAATTACAAAAATTGCGCTGACAGCAGGCGTACTTGTTACACTATTATATTTCGCATATCCCTTGAAATCCTTTGCGCAGGAACCGGGAAACAACTGTGTAACCTGTCATGCCGACCTGGACGAAACGCTTGCGCTTCCCGCCGATCAAAGGATAAATGACATACATTTTACACGGGGAATTATGTGTGTCGACTGCCACGGCGGCGACAGTCAGATAGACCACCAGGGAGATTTTGAAGCGGCTATGGACCCGCAAAAAGGTTTTGTTGGGGCAATATCCAGGACCGAAATTCCCCAATTTTGCGACCGGTGTCACGGGAACGCCAATTATATGAAGAGTTTTAACCCAAATATACATGTCGACCAGTATCAACGGTACAAAACGAGTGTTCATGGACAAAAGTTAGCGGAAGGCGACGAAAATGTAGCAGTATGTACCGACTGCCACGCAATCCATCAAATGCGAGCCGTCAACGATCCGGCTTCACAGGTATATCCTCTGCACGTTAGCGATACATGCGGAAAATGCCACTCCGATGATGCACGGATGCAGGATTACGGTATCCCTACTGATCAGGTTGAACTTTATAAATCGAGTGTCCACTATGAATTCCTGGAAGAACGAGGTGATCTGAGTGCGCCAACCTGTAATGATTGTCATGGTAACCACGGAGCCGCTCCTCCGGGTGTTGATAACATCAACCTTGTCTGCGGAGTCTGTCATATTTCAAATAAAGACCTTTTTATCCGGAGTCCTCATTTCCAGGCATTCCAGAATATGGATATGCCGGCATGCGTTACGTGCCACTCGAACCACGAAATATTGTATACCGGTGATTTCATGCTCAAACCCGACGATGGGGTTTGCTGGATGTGCCATGATGTCGATTCGGAACAAGGGAGAACAATTCTTGCAATAACATCGGAGATCGAATCTCTTAATCAACTCGGAATAAAGGCGGATTCCTTGATTTCGTTAGCAGAGTTAAAGGGAATGGAAGTAAGCGAGTACAAATTCGAATTACTGAACCTGACGTCTAAACTCCACATCGCCCGGAACCTGGTGCATTCTTTTTCGCTTGAGGCTATCCGGGAGGAGACCCGGACAGGCAGGGAACTTGCAGAAACTATCATAGAAGGCGGCAACGGGGCATTAGCCGAAATAGGGATTAGAAGAACCGGGTTACTCCTGTCATTGATTTTTATTTTCCTGGTGATAATAGGTCTTTATCTTAAAATCAAGGCAATTCCCCAAAATGAGCGCTATAATGAATCCTGAACCGGCAGTTATATAATTTAAGAATCTTACCTGTGTAAATTTGAATGAATAGAATTAAATCTTACAGATCGGCAAAAGGATTTTCGTCTGCTGTCGGGCAATAGATCGAAGGGACCGGAACATCGAGTAGTCGCAGATACACTTGCATTTGTCCCCGATGGTGGTACCAATGATTTAGAATGAATTGCCGGGTCATAACCAT
>JADFON010000308.1 GCA_022562855.1 Candidatus Zhuqueibacterota bacterium
GCCATACGATTGTATGACGATGCAGAAATCGTTTTTACAAACTATGACAACTACAATGGCTTTTTCAGACCCGGATATGGCGAACCGTTACAAAAGATCATAATCGACAGGAAAGAAACAGGGCTAAAGTACATAGATCACGTTGTCGGCAATGTTCGTGAAAATGAAATGGAGTACTGGGCAAACTATATAAATAAAGCGCTCGATTTCGAAACTACCCTTTATTTCGGTCCAGGTGATATATCGACTCAATATTCGGCGTTGATATCCAAGGTCGTCAAATCGAAGGACAGCATTATTCGCAACCCGATCAACGAGCCGTATGCAGGAAAACGGAAATCCCAAATAGAAGAATATATCCTGGAATATCATGGTACCGGTATCCAGCATATTGCCATCGGTACTGACGATATTGTTTCGACGGTTAGCGCGATGAGAAAAAACGGTGTGGACTTTTTGACCGTTCCCGACAACTATTTCGACAAATTGAGAGAAAAAGATTTCGGGATAACTGAAAGCATAGACGATCTTCAGGAAAACAGAATATTATGCGACATTGAGGGAACCGGATATTTACTCCAAATATTCACAAAACCGATCAGCGACAGACCGACCTTTTTCTACGAAGTCATCCAACGCAGGAATGGAGCGACAGGATTTGGACATGGTAATTTTCAGACATTATTCGAATCGATCGAGCGCGACCAGGAATTACGCGGTAATTTAGTGTAACAGGAGAAATAATTATGGCGTTTTACCATAAATCAGGAAAAATCCCTCCTAAAAAACATACTACCTTCTATAAGGAAGACAAGAAGAGCTTGTACTGGGAGGAATTGGTTAGCTCTAAAGGATTTTCCGGGATTTACTCTATCAAATATCATATACACGAACCGACCAAAACAACAAAGATCGAAGAAATTTCACTTGATAACGGCGTGGCATGGGACAAATCGCCACTGATGTATTATTATTTTGACACTGACAAAAAGAAATCAGACGGTGATTTTCTATCAGCGAGAAATGTGTTTCTCAGAAACAATCACTGCTCTATTGCGACGGCTCACCCTAACAAAAACCCCGATTATTTTTACCGTAATGCTTTTGCCCATGAATACATTTTTGTCCATCGCGGAAAAGGAATATTTACCTCGGATTACGGATCGATTCCGTTCGGACCCGGAGACCAACTGATTGTTCCTCTTGGGACTACTTTTCAAATATTGTTCGATACAATGGACAATAATAAATTATTTATAGTAGAATCCGATACGCCCTTTGAGATACCGAAGCATTACCGTAACGACGATGGGCAGTTGCTCGAAAATGCTCCTCTCTGCGAACGGGATATTGTTCTCCCGGAGTATTGTGATCCGGTGGACAAAAAAGGGGATTTCAGGCTGTTTTTGAAGGCAAACGGGAGAGCGTTTGATTATACCCTTGAACATCACCCGTACGATGTGGTTGGATGGGACGGGCATTTGTACCCGTTTATATTCAATATTAAGGATTATGCGCCAAAAGTAGGTAAACTCCATCTACCTCCTCCAACACATCTCTTGTTCGACACACAGCATTTTGTACTTTGCAATTTTTGCCCGAGACCGTTTGATTTTCATCCGGATGCGATACCGGCTCCATATTTCCATTCAAATGTAGATAGCGACGAAGTCATTTACTATGTCGAAGGTGAATTCTTGTCCCGGAAAGGGGTAAAAGAGGGTTCTGTCACTTTGCATCCGATGGGAATTCCACACGGACCCCAGCCTGGTAAGATAGAAGAATCGATCGGGAAAAAGGGGACAAATGAATATGCAATAATGGTCGACACATTTGAACCTTTACAGGCAACTCTCAACGTTCGCGACACCATGGATCCCAAATACTTCAAGTCATGGTTGACGGAATGAAAGTGCCAGTGTCGTTGCCGAGGACATGAGAGGTTGTTACAAACGATGCTAAGCGCTTCCTGCATAGTAATAGATTGGACCAGAGACAACACGGAATGTAATGTTATAGTTAATTGACACTTATGATTGAAACTCCTGATTACATAAAAAATCTGGTCCCTTATTCGCCGGGTAACAGGTTTAAAAACGAACCGGCTGTCGAAAAGAAGCTGATAAATCTTGCCTCAAACGAAAATCCTATCGGACCTTCACCTGAAGCAAGGGATGCGCTTAACCGGATGTCTGTGATCTTGTCGAGGTATCCCGATACCGTTTCTCAAAGATTGGTTTCGCGTATCTCGGAAAAATATAATCTTCCCAATAACCGGATAATATGCGGTCACGGGGCTGAATCGCTTCTGGAAAATATCATACATTCCTTTTCCGGTGACAACTCGGAAATCCTGACAACCGAAGGAACATTCATCGGGATTTACGTCAGCGCACAAAAACTGCGCAAAAAACTTATCGTTGTTCCGCTAAAGAATTACGGATTTGATCTTGATGCCATACGTGCACATATTTCAAAAGAGACCAGAATAATTTATATTGCCAATCCGAACAGTCCGACGGGAACATTTTTTCCCAAAGGCGACTTCGAATCTTTTATGAGTAAAGTGCCGGATAATGTGCTTGTTGTGCTGGACGAAGCATATATCCTGTACGCAGCAAACCAGGAAGGATACTTCACAGGTCTTGATCTCGATCATGAAAACCTGATAGTGTTGAGATCGTTTTCGAAAAGTCATGGACTGGCAGGTTTAAGAGTAGGATTCGGCTATGTACCGGAACAACTGATCTCGACACTTTATAAGGTGAAACTTCCGTTCGAACCGAACATTGTCGCACAGATAGCAGCAGAATATGCTATAAACGACGACCGGTTTGTCGACCAAACAATCGCCCTGAACGCCGATATGCTGAATTTGATGCTCAAAGCGTTTGATAGAATGTCTATCACGTATGTAACTCCTACCGCAAATTTTGTACTGATTTTGTTCCCGAATAAGGACGCGGCGTCTAATTTTTGCGAAGCCTGTCAAGAACACGGAATTATTGTCCGCCATGTCTCCTCTTTTGGCATTGACAACGGCGTCAGGATAAGCACGGGCACTGAAAGTGAAACACGATATTTTCTCGAAGTACTTGAAAAAGTATATCCGGAAGTAGGCGTGGAAAAAGTTGAATAATGTAATAGAACTGTCATAATATCAACCCATTGTGCTAATTAAATAAAAGAATAATTTGTCATTCCGTGCTTAGCCCGTCTCGAGAACCTCGAGAGTGCCTGCCCCGATTTTTGGGGATACGGAATACAGTTATTTTTTTAAGTTGTAAAAGTGGATTCCTTCTTTCGAGGGAAAGACATTCGGGCTTATTTACGCAAAAGAACTCATCAAACGCTCGATAGAAGTCGGCAAAGCAGCGGACTTTGTCGTCTTTTCATGGCGTTAGCC
>JADFON010000309.1 GCA_022562855.1 Candidatus Zhuqueibacterota bacterium
TCTATCAGCGGAAATATACCCCAGGTTTCTCCCCTGTCAGGGGATTTGAACAAACCATTGTCGGTGGCAACAAATACCTCGTCGCCGTTAAACCCGATGTTGTGGGAAAATTCTCCTTCAAGCATTGTATCCCAGGTCAACCCGTTATTCATCGTTCTGCTAATTCCGTAGTACTCGTTTTCATCCTCTGCCTTCCATGTTGCAGCCCAGATGATGCTTCCTTCGCCGGTTACCTGCTCAGCCAGCGCTGTTACAAAATTACCCGATATTCCGCTGCCATTCTGAGCTGTATAATTTGTCCAGGTCAGCCCGCCGTCGGTAGATTTGTTGATACCCTGAGCGGTACCAACCCAGATTCCGTTAGCTGCGGAAATCACAGAAAACGGTCTGTGGTTAAGATTCCCCAGGGCGTCAAATGGAAATTCATCGGGAGTAACCACAATCCAGGTAATACCCGAATCGTCTGATTTTCGCAAACCGCCGCCCCAGCTCGATATCCATATAGTATTCTCTTCAAGGGCTATATCAAATGTAACATTCTGAACGTTGGTTGTAGTCGGTTTATATCCTAATTCTTCGGGCGTGTTCGGATCGACCGGTTGTGCGAAATGGTTCCAGGTTATTCCGTTATCGTTGGACCAGCTCAGTCCTCCACCCGCGGATTCGGATTCCCCCAGTATGGTAGTATCAAATGCAGTTGCAACCCATATAATCCCGTTACCTACCGCTAAAGCCGATACACCGCCCTTTCCCACGCCCGGCGCCTCGAAAAAATCAACAAATGACATCCCTTCATCGGGAGTCATATTAAGCCCCCTGCCGGTTCCCAGCCAGACATTCGTATTCTGAAAAAGTATCTCACTGATGTTGTTACTCAGTAATCCTGACGTTTTTAATTGAGCAAAATAGCGGGATTGCTTCAATATTTGACCGGTAGAGTCGGGAGGACTAAATACACCAATGAAAACGATAAAAATAATGACTTGTGGGGATAAAATGGCGGGATTTCTTGTGCTGCGGCTAAAGAAACGTACTATGCTCTTTTGAATTTCAGGAAAAATGGAGCAATGCCAAAACATATAATTCATAATCGATCTTTATCTCTATTCAATAAAACGCTATACACAATATTTAATAGGCGACCCTCCTTGATAAATACCTTGTGCAAAAACAGGCGTCGACTTGCTATAGCTCATGCCTGTAAGAAATCAAAACATGCTGAAATTTATCAGGAATTTCCACTGTCTGAGCTCATTGCGGAATTCCCGCCTAATTTCGGTTGAAATATAAAACCCCTCCCATAGATTAAATTCAAACCCTGTAGTCAAACCGGGGGCAATTAATGATGTACGTTGGACTATTTTTTGAAGCTGGTTAAAAGTACCGTCCTGAAAATATGGATTGAACCGCGGAAAGTTTGTCCAGTATGTCAGGAAATGATACCCAATTCCTCCGCCAAAATAAGCGCTGAACCTATTGTTGGATGCAAAAACCTTTGATATGTCTAAGCTGAACATATAATCGTCCACGCCATTTTGGATCACATCAAACTGGGCGCCGGAATTGTCGGTCCAACTCCACAATTCGAAAGTAGGAGAGACAATCAAATCATATGGACCGTTGAAATTTGCCCGGACATCAATGAGAAACGACACCTTCAAGGCGTCGTTAAAATAATCGGATATTTCTGAATACCCGAAATCATAGTCGGTACGATTCCACCCTATGCCAATAGACATATTCTTGAAGCTGATCGATTCTAATATCTGCGCTCCGGCAGAAGATGGCGCCGCCACTAACAGAATAAGAATCCAGGTACGCACTTTTTGTTTGATAATCATCAAATGAACTTATTTCGATTGTTTTAACTATCGCGGTCCAAATAAAAATTACTTGCCCGCTTTAAAATTTCTTTTTCTTCGTCTGTAAGATTATGAAAACCTACCTCGTTGATCTTATCAAGAATCTCATCGATCTTGCCTTTAAAGTTATCGTAATTCTGTTCTTTCTTTCTGTGTATCTGCATCTTGGGAGTTTTTGATTGTGAGCGCAATTTTGACCATACTCCGCTTATTCTCCAGTCGATTCGCAGGTAAGCAAAACCGACAACCATTCCCCCAAGGTGGGCAAAATGAGCTACACCGTCGCTTGTTGCAGAAAAGGCTGAAATGAATGCAATGGAACCAAAAATAAGGACAAAATACTTTGCCTTGATTGGAAACAAAAAGTACAGATATATAGGTCTATCCGGAAACATCAGCCCAAATGCCAATAGCAAACCGTATATTGCTCCGGAAGCGCCAACGATTGGAATATTCGAAGCCGAGTCGAATATTACACTTATCACGCCCGCACCTATTCCTGTAATAAAATAGTAACGGTAAAATTCTTTTGCGCCCCACTGGCGTTCTATCTCACTGCCAAACATATAGAGAACGAACATATTTATAAAAATATGCCAGAAGCTTCCATGCATAAACATATACGTAACCAGCTGCCAGATCATTCCTCTTTTCAAGACGGATTCCGGCACAAGACCGAAAATACTGGACGATGCGGCGCCGATAAACTGCAGCAGAAAGACTGCGCCATTAGCAATGAGAAGATTTTTTACGGCTGGAGATAAAGAACCGCCGAATCCTATTTCATAATTTTTAAAGTACATTTTGGAGTTTTGGATTAATGTTTTTGAGCGGAATTCTATTTAAAAACTCATAATCTTTTTATTTCGCCGACAGGAAAATTAATAGAGGGCTGTTATTCGGCGCTCATACGATTCTACATATTAAACTGCTCGATGGAGGTTTTATTTCCAATTATTTGCATATTATTTTGTTATGTTATTTTTGAAAGTACTTTGCTTATGAATCCGTCATCCTGTATAAAGTACCTTTGCTTCAAATCATTAGCCTGGTTTATATATCCCAAATTTTTATTCATATCGTAAGCTCTTTTCACCGCCGGGATAAGCTTTTCGCGGGGAAGACGGAAATTTTGAGCTAAATAATGCGCCGCTTTGTAATCCCCTTTATCTATTTTCTGAATAAAAATTCGAAGCAGGGGCTTTTCTAATTCTTTTTTTTTCAATTTATAAACCTTATAAAACTTCATTGCGTTTTCGAAGTCATTGTGATTAACATAATGAAGAAAAGCTTTTGTAGCAGCAGGCTTGCACCGTTTTTTTGGAAGTTTATATTCAACCTCGATGACACTTGCTTCAGCGTAAAAAGATTTCTCCATATGAAGGTTAAAGACCCTGAGGACTTCATCCATGATCAATTTGTCCGGGATGCGGAATTGACTTTTTAGGAACCGGGCGTGATCATATGCCCCCTTATGAAACCGGATTTTGAATTCTTCCGCTGCAATTTTCTGCAATTTCGATTTATGAATT
>JADFON010000310.1 GCA_022562855.1 Candidatus Zhuqueibacterota bacterium
TCATCTTTACAATATTAAGACACGACGCGCCAAGGACTTTTCTTATTCCTATATCCTTTGTCCGCCGGGTTACGGTCAAGAGAGCCATACCGAAAATCCCTGAACAGGAAATTAGTATAGCAAGAAATGATGAATATTTGATAATACTGTTCCACCGTTCTTCTTCTGCATACTGCTGCGCAATATCATCGTCAAGAAACGAATAGGTAAACGGCTGGTCAGGCGCAAATGTATGAAAGGATTGCTCTATCCAAGCCAGAGTTTCCTGCATATTATTTCCTGAAATTTTTATATTGACAAATCTTATCAACCATTCCTCTTTCATATCCAGGATTACCGGTTCAATCGGATAATGCATACGTGTTTGGTGGAAATCTTTAATAACTCCAATGATCGATATCCCATCCCATCTGTCAAACATACCCACCATTAATTCATCAAAATTTGCCAAAAATATATCTTTTATGAACATACCGATAGGATTTTCGACATTATATTGTTTGACAAAAGTTTCATTTACGATAACCGAGTTTTCTACGTCAACCGGATATTCAGGTGAAAAATTTCTTCCTTCAATAAGCGCAATATCGAATGTTTTCAGGTAATCATAATCAACCCTGTAGATGTTGAAAAAACTAAACAAGCCGTCTTTCAATTGTTGTCCAAATCTGCCCATTCCTCTTGTTAAGTCGCCTGAAGATGCGCTGATTGCAATAATGGATCGATTCTTTAACAGTTCGGACTTTATCGACCGCGCGATTGCAGCCGTTTGTTCCGGGTTGGTCCATAACCCCTGTATCGGTACGATTATAACATTTTCTTTATCGTACCCTAAATCTGTGTTTATCATAAAGTCATGTTGATCTTTCATTATTAGTGTGGCGGAAATTAGAAATATCGATACCGAAAATTGAAAAACGATAAGCGCCCTGGTCAAGACATTTTTTCCGCTGAAGACAAGCCGTTTTCTTAGTATATCTGCCGGTTTTAAACTCGAAAATCGGAATGCAGGATAGCTTCCCGCGACAAACCCGACAATACCTGTCATGCCAATAACAAAAAAAACAAACATCCAATTATTTGAAATATCAAGTTGCATGTCTTTACCGGAAATCTGGTTAAAGGCGGGTAGAAAAGCATATACCAAAACCATCGCAAATAGCAAGCCGGCAGCGCTGTGGAGGAACGATTCGTACAAAAACTGTTGTACAAGCTGCCGGCGGTCAGCCCCCATGACCTTCCTGATCCCTATTTCCTTAAACCGGGTTAAAAAACTCCCCATCGATAAATTCATAAAATTGACACATGCTAATATCAGCACGGATATTGCAATTCCCAACAATATAAATGAGTAGAGAATGTTGCTCGACTGACCGAAAAAGCGCGCACCGGAATTCAAATGATGATCAACCATTGCAGATAATTCCAGTTCGATCGAATCATAAAGCTGCAACTCATCTGTCCCAAAATATCTAATATAAAATTCCGGAAGTTTGTCGGTCAATTCATGTTCTTTGTCCTTAGAAGACAATCTTATAACTGTTCTGAAATATGGAAGACCCCAATCATTAAATAATTCAACTCTACGAAAATTTTTAACAAAATCAAATTGCAAACTGGAATTGCCGGGTATTTCAACTACCCCGGTAACCGTGTAGTCAGTGAATTCTCCCTGGATCGCCATTGATAATACTTTTCCAATAGGATTGGCATTACCAAAGTATTTTTCTGCGGTTTTCTGACTAAGGACTATTGCATTCGGGGTCTCGAGAACTGATTCGGGATTGCCATATGTCATGGGAAAATTGAAAAATGTAAAAAAGTTTGAATCAGTAGTGAAAATTTTTTCCTCAAATATTTTTTCCTCAAACCTGACAACAGATCTAAATATTCTTGTCTTAAGAGAAGAAATTACTTCAGGAAAATCATTCACTAATGTTTCTGCCAGGGGAAGTGGTGTAGCGAAGTGATAAACAAAACCTTTTCTTATGGATTTATTTCCGACAAAATAGACCGAATCGGCATTATTGTGGAATTTATCAAATGACAGTTCATACTGTATAAAGAAATATACCAATATACAGCACGCGATTCCCGTCGATAAACCAAATATATTTATTGTGGTGTACAGTTTGTTTTTGATACTATTTCGGAATGCAACCCTCGAATAATTCTTAAACATTTCAACTCTTGAGAATACATTAAACGATATAAACTTCGGTATTGATTTCAGAACCTGCCACAGATACCAGGACAGAGCGCGTGAATGCCCGTATTCCGATACATACGAGGTATATATCTCCGCAAAATCCCCGGTCAGCGAGTCCCGGTCATGCCGGGGAAGAACACGGCGAAGGAGTCCTTCTAAGAATGCTGGTGGGTTGTGGTTTTTCTGATTCATAAGTTATTGATGGTTTTTATTTGATTTACGTTTTTTGTTTAAGGTTACGAAAGAGTTCGAAGACATATTCCATTATTAATTTTCTGTAGCCGCAGGCTTTAGCCTGCGTTCGTTCATTGTGGCAAATACTATGCGCAGGCTAAAGCCTGCGACTACATTCAAAGCACACCTTTGCAGTCGTCATGTATGTGGTTCTTGTCGGACAGATTGCCTTCCGGGGGAGACTTTTGTAAATTGTAGCGCTCCTTATTCAAACGCAAGGTCTCTCCCGTCGCCCCAGAGGACGTCGTTTACCCGTTTCGCTTCTACTAACGCCTTGAGCCCGTCTTGTGTGATCGTGTAGAATTTTTTTCCCCTGCCGCCCCGTTCGGCAGTCGGTTCCCCGATATGAGAATAGACATATCCCATATCCCTGATACGCTCAAGAGGTACATACACCGCACCGACCGACCACTCCTTTCCCGTCACCCCGGTTAAATGTTTCCGTATCGAGATGAGGTAGGCATTGTCATCAAGGTTCCTGATGGTCAGCAATACAAGTTCTTCCTGCTTTGTCAATAGTTTCATCTTATTTACCGTTTATGGGTTTGTTTTAAAATATAAAACAAAAAGACCCGGTTGTCAAGAATTATTTGTTTTAATATTTAAATCATATATCATGTGTTTCAATGTTAGTTCCTTTTTTAGAAAAATACACCACCTTACTCCTCCCTTAAAAGGGGGAATTTTTGATGCGCTAAAATCTCTAAAATTTGTTCAGGTTTGTCCTGCAAATAAGTGTTGCACAACTACTGCGGCGTAAGCCGTCCCTATCGGGAAAACCGGTTCCTTAACCCGTATGCGGGGTCGTCTCTGACCCCGCAGTGAGCACGGATGTTTCACGTAGCGACCACTCAGGGAAGCAGGGATCAATACGTGATAACTTGACCCAAAACGTTTGGAGCACATTACAAATATGCTCCAACAAAAGATTTCCCATTCGG
>JADFON010000311.1 GCA_022562855.1 Candidatus Zhuqueibacterota bacterium
TCAATATTCGGACCAAGCTGCTGTTACTAATATATAGTCGATACAATTCTTTGGTAATTTTATTAAATGCTTAAAGTAAAAATGACAATAATCTTCCGCATAAAATTTCTAATCGTCATAGTTTATTTGGCTTCTTTATTAGTCTTGCAATCGGTCTTATTTGCCCAGACGCCGCCGGTTATCGGTTTGTCATCCGCCTTAAACCGGTTATGTGCCACCCCGGTGATGACCGGAAGTTTTATAGATCTTGCCAAAGCGAATACCCTGAATTTATACCCGGAGATGGTAAAGGAAGGACTTGAAACGCCGGAATGGCTTGAAAAGGGGCTTGCACCTGTGATTGGTGATTCAATGCAGTTTTGGGCGTTTAACATCAAGGATGAAGTTTTTTACAGGTTCTGGGCAGAACTAAGAGGAATCGGCAGCAGCGTCATGATTTGGGTGGAAAAGAGTGAATTGCAGGACGGCACGGTCAAGGACGTTTTTGCAAACGACCTGGTAAATGCATTTGAAGTCAGCACTCCTTCCGGTTCCATCGATAATACAAAAGGTATAATATCCATTGAACGCGAAGTATTTGGGGATGAACCCAACAGGGATGGCGACGGGATAACTGATATTCTGTTACTGGATGTAAAAGACTTTTTTGAAGATAATAGTCTTTCCTTTATTTCGGGGTTTTTTCTTCCCAATGACCAATTTAGTAATGCAAGTCCGGGAGTAAATAACAGCAACGAAAGAGACCTGCTCTATCTTGATACAAAGCCGGGTATTTCTCAAGGAACACTTTTAAATACAGCGGCGCACGAATACCAGCATCTCATCCATTATAATTACGACACGAATGAAATAAATCTCATCAACGAAGGCGCCTCCCAGTTAGCTCAGATTGTTACCGGGTACGAATGGGATGACCCGACTAAGTTTTTCGACAATCCCAACAGGGGACTGTTTTTCTGGGGAGAGTTGAGCGACCCGGATATTTTGGCGGATTACGCCAAAGCCCAAATGTGGTTTATATACTTATGGGATCAATTTGGACCTGCTTTTGTCAAAGCCTTAGTACAAAGTCCTTTATCTGGTCGGAGTTCTCTGCTCAGGGTTTTTAGCGACTTAGGCGGAGGGCAGATATTCGCAGATGTAGTGCAAAAATGGCTGATTGCAAACTATCTTAACGATACGGAAGTAGACCCGAAGTACGGATATTTCAATGAACTGGCAAAAACAGTTAGAGCTGCTTTGAAAACTTCTGTAATAAACTACCCCGCAAGTATTAGTGAGAATTTGAATGGACTTGCTGCAGAGTATGTCAAACTCAAGAATGGCTCCAATTTATCAGCATTATTCACGGGAATCGGCTTGTCAGTGCGGGCAATTAACATCGCAAGTAATTCCGTAGAAATTTCAGAAGTACCTGTTGGCGTTACGTATACCGACGAAGGATTTGGAAATACGCATAAAGAAATCGTCTTTGTGATAATGAATGATTCGGAATCGAAGACGTCTTACACTTATTTTGTCGATGCATTTAGCCCGTTTTTTGTCCGGGAAGTACAATATGACGACGGCATACCGGATGTTATTACAGGAACGCAGGATGGAGTCTGGTGGGGAACCAATACTCCCGGATTCGGATGGGCAGTCAAGTTTTCCCCGTTAAACGAAGAGAGTTTTCTTCTGGGCGCAAAAGCTCATATTTTTTACAATACTTCTGTCATGGGTTCGCCCGATTTTTTGTTTAGAGTATTGGACGATACGGGTCCAAACGGCAGTCCCGGTAAAGAATTGATTCCGGTTCAAAACGTAAGTTTGCCGAGTACAAATCAGTTTACCTGGTGGGAGATTGATTTATCGAATTTTCAGGATTCTCTTTCCCAGTACCGGGGGGACTATTTCTTATCACTCGAGCATCCGCCTGATGATACAAATGCTGTTTTTATAGCCGTTGATAACTCGCAGCCTACCGTGAATCATTCCTGGGCTCTTGTAGGCAGAGCTTCACAAACACGGCAGCCGGGATGGTATCCGATGTCCGAGTTTTCGCTCGGTGAGGATGAAGTGAGTTTGGCTCCGTTTGACCTGATGTTTCGCGCTCTCGTTAGTTTTATTGACAATGAAACGCCCGTGTTTTCGATCGGGTTTTTACAGCACCCGGTTTTTACGGAAAATTTCGATTTTTATGTCGTAGGCAAAAGCGAACTCAATCCCGGTCGTCTTGAAGGAACAGTGACAATAGAGGACGAAGTCCGGACGCTTACATTTGTTCCCTCTGGCGCTACAGGTAAAGTTTTTGTTGATAATTCGGTAACTTTTAGCTCCGATGGTGTCGTGTCTCTGAGAATAAAAGGAAGCAATAAATTTGGCTTAATTGAACTTGATACAACGGTCACATTTTCAATACAGGGTGTAGCGCCCGGCGCTTCGGCAAAGATTTCAAATCCATCAGGCACAAAAATCCTGTCCATCCCGGCAAATTCTGTCAAGAAAAGAACAACATTTACAGCGATAGATGGTCGGGGATTTACTTTTGACGTTGATGATCTTCCACCGGATTTGGAGGGATCAAAACGGATAGGAAAAGCGGTAACATTTGGACCGATTGCGGTTTTTGACGGGAGTCTTCAATTACGCTTCCGTTACCAAAAGGAAAAATTAACGTCACAGGAGCAGGATAATCTTATTATAGCACGGCTTCAGAATAATAGATGGTCGCCGCTATCTTCGTCGGTTAACCGTGAAAATAACACGGTCGCTGCCGCAACGGAAAAACTCGGCACATTTCAAATATTCCGGTTGGACAAGCCCTTGACAACTACTCCTCTTCGGTATGAACTTCTGGAGAACTATCCCAATCCCTTTAACAGTCAAACCGTGATAAGGTTTTCGATTAAATTCGACGAAGTGGTCAACTTGAAGATATACAATCTTCTTGGAGAAGAGATACGTACTCTAAAATCTGAATTCCTCACAGCCGGTCAGTATTCGGTAACCTGGGACGGAAAGAATGATAGCGGTTTTGATGTTGCAAGCGGGGTTTATCTTTATCGTGTAACTTCCGGACCGTTTAATTTGGTAAAGAAAATGATACTCATCAAACAATAGAAATGAAAACAAAAACGGGTTTGGATTTGCGCATTTTAATATTGATAACCGCTGTTGCATCATTTGGAATTAATTGCGGAAGTAACAAGAGTCCCTCAGCGCCTGATTTAAATGTTGACGAAAATATTGCTCGTGGATGGTCATTGTTTGAGCAGTCTCCGCCTGATTATGCCGGTGCATTAATTGAATTTTCACAAGCAATACTGCTGAATCCGGAAAGTGTCGATGCCTACACCGGAAGAGGATGGACGTACTCGCGTCTGGCGTTTGGACCGGGCG
>JADFON010000312.1 GCA_022562855.1 Candidatus Zhuqueibacterota bacterium
GTATTTGAATAAAATACATTTTGGACACGGCAAATACGGGATTCATGAAGCCGCGCGCTTTTTCTTTGATACGGAAGTAGAGGATCTTAAACTTGAAGAAAGCGCTCTATTAGTTGCCTTATTAAAAGGACCCTCGTACTATTCACCGTTATTTAAAGACAACGGTACGAGACCTTTAGCGCGGCGGAACCTTGTGTTGCGAAACATGTATCAGCAGGGTTATATAAATTCGCTACAGTATAATGAAGCCCGCATTAAGCCGATTGTCGTTTACGGAAAACTCAATACAGAGTCGATTCTTTCGTATGGTATAGCGCCTTACTTTACCGAGCATATCCGGCAGAAACTCGAAAATATGAAAGAGCAATACGGGTTTGATATTTACCGGGACGGATTAAAGGTCTACACTACACTTGACACTCGTGCACAGGCAATAGCCGAAAAAGCTGTCGAGGAACAGATCGTTGCTCAGCAGAATTTAATAGACAGCAGGTTTAGAAATATCTGGGCAAGGATCACGCTTTTGGAGAATCTTCGCGGTAAAAATATCGACCTAAAAAAAGTACCGGTACTTGCCCGTAACGAAGCATTTATGGATTCGCTTCTGCGAACCGACTATAAAGTCCAAGCCGCTTTTGCAGCAATGGACCTTAATACAGGACGTGTTTTGGCAATGATAGGGGGAAGAGACTTTGCCGAAACCAAGTTCAACAGGGCGCTTCAAGCCCAGCGTCAACCGGGTTCTGTATTTAAACCCTTCATATATACCACCGCAATCAGCAACGGTTATTCTTTTACTTTTGAACTACTTAACCAACCTGTTACATTGCTGATGCCTGATGGTACAAGATGGACGCCTACCAATTACGATCCGACAAACATCGGGGGATATACGACACTCAGAGAGGGATTGACCCTGTCTATAAACAACATTTCAGTCCGCATGGTCCAAAAGATAGTCCCTGCAACATGGGTTGCCGACCAGGCAAAAGCGATGGGTATAACGACCCCGATACCAGCCGTTGATGCAATAGCGCTTGGTACAGCGTCAATGATCCTCATGGAAGTAATTTCCGCCTACTCAGCCTTCCCTAACGGGGGGATAAAAGTCAATCCCGTATATATCACAAGAATAGAAGACCGTTTCGGTAGTGTGCTTTATGAAAATCCGTTATCCTTAAAGGAAGTAGTTCTCAGCGAACAGGTTGCATATCTAATGACAGATGGATTGAAAGGGGTCGTACTAAGAGGTACGGGACAAAATTCACACCGCGTATATGGATTCAGACGACCCGCGGGTGGCAAAACAGGTACGACAAACGACCACACCGATGCCTGGTTTGTCGGGTTCACGCCGCAGATAATAGCGGGGACCTGGGTTGGGATCGACGACCCTGCTTATTCTCTTGGTCCGGGACAGTCGGGCGCGATTGTCGCTCTTCCTATCTGGTCAAAATTTATGAAAGCTTACCATGACACTCTTGCGCTTCCTGTCGAAGACTTTGTAATGCCAACCGGTGTTGAACGGCTTTCGATCTGCAACGATACCAAAGATCTCGCAACGAGGTATTGCCCGGTAAAATTTACTGAAATATTTATTTCGGAATTTAAACCCACGCAGGAATGCCGGATTCACAGAAGAAACTAAGCATTGCCTCTATTTTTTCCTCTGAACCGGTAGATATTCCGCACAACGGTTTACATCTCGTTAACCTGTTTCAAATATCGGTCGGCGATACTTTTCGATTCTTCTTTTGTAGAAGCTTCAACCATGATACGCAATATAGGTTCTGTGTTTGAAGGGCGTAAATGCACCCAATAGGACGGAAAAGTGAGCTTGATACCGTCGGTCGTATCAATTTGTGCTCCTATAGAAATTTTTTGCAGTTTGTCGAATATTTCATCGACAGGCTTATTATCAATTTCTGTTTTTACCTTCGTCATGTGTAATTGTGGTAATTGCGATACTACGGAACTAACGGTTTCACCTTTTTCCGACAGAAGTTGTAATATCAACGCCGCGCCTGCCAGGGCGTCCCTTCCATAATGAACACCGGGCAGGATCACGCCGCCGTTACCTTCTCCGCCGATCACACATTTCTCATCGATCATCTTCTGCACAACATGAATTTCACCGATTTTAGTTCTAAATACTTCAACTCCGAACATGCCCGCAATAGTATCGACTGCCGAAGTTGTTGAAAGATTCGTCGCAACGGGACCGGGATTGTGCGAAAGGACAAAGAGAACGGACAATACCAGTGAATTTTCTTCACCGATAGGCTTTCCGTATTCATCGATGACAGCCAGCCTGTCACCATCCGGGTCACAGGCAAAACCTAAATTTGCTCCGTTTTCCTTTACTGCGGAGCATACAGCTTCCAGGTTTTCCGGAACCGGTTCCGGACCGCGGGGAAATCTGCCGTCCGGCTCACAATTTATTTTGATTACATTACAACCAAGTTCTTCAAGCAACAAGGGAAATATTTTGCTTGCCGCGCCGTTTACGCAATCGACAACTACCTTAAACTTGCTGTGCCGAATCAGATCGGCTTTTATTTCTTCAGCGTTCAGAATTGCTTTTATATGCTCATCGTCAACGTTAGCAACGCTCGATACACTTCCCAATTTATCATAATCGACACTGTTTTTTGAACCCTGTTCTACATATTTTTCCAGTTCCAATCTTACGTCTTCATTGAGAAACATCCCCTGGTTATCGAAAAATTTCAGCGCATTCCATTCAGCAGGATTGTGGCTTGCAGTGATAGCTATCCGCCGTCTGCTTCAAGATTTTTGACCGCTATCTGTATCGTCGGCGTTGTACTGATTCCAACATTGAATACCGAACATCCCGACGCCATCAACCCGGAAAATACAGCATGTTCGATCATTGGTCCCGATATGCGGGTGTCGCGTCCGACAACAACTTTCCCATTTCCACATAGCGTTCCAAACGCTGTAGAGTACCGGGCGATTACTTCCGGTGTGAGACCTTCGCCGACAATTCCCCGAACACCGGAAACAGAATTCATCAATGAAGACATATTTTCTAAGAATTTACTTGTTTTTTGCGGAAGATCTTTTCAAAAAAGGAGACTATGCTGGAATGCTCGACAAATTCGTAATTGCACTTTGGGCATTTGACTGCATGACAATGCGATGCGACAGGACAACCCGGATGACAGTTTTCTGCAACCGTGTCAAAAGAATTTTGACAAAGAGGACAGGTAACAAGATTTGATGTAGACATTCTTTGTATTTGTAAAAACTTTATGCATCAAGGGATAAAAATTTTGGATAAGATTCAAAGTACATGATTTAATCTTAAATTTCAAGCCCTATTGTTGCAAATGTAAGATTATTGCAAGTAAAAA
>JADFON010000313.1 GCA_022562855.1 Candidatus Zhuqueibacterota bacterium
CATTCTTTCCCATCTTATGATTTTAATAATCCCCACCTCGCCGGTTCTTGATGTATGTGTTCCTCCGCAAGCTGAATAATCCAATCCATCAATATGAATAATCCTTAGTTTTTTTCCTTCAAGATTTTCCGGTCGTTTTCTCAAATTCATATTAGCAAGTTCTTTGGAAGTTGGTATAGGATCAAAACGGACACATTTTGTGTAATCCAATCCATTGTTTCATGCTCGGCTTGATTTGCTTCTTCGATATTCAGCGAATTTCTATCGATATCGATCGTCGACTTATCAGTTCCAAGTGCAACGGAAATAGTTTCTGAACCGATAGTTTTCATAATGCTTGCGGATAAAATATGCTGACCCGTGTGCTGCTGCATATGATCAAACCGCCTTTTTCGGTCTATGATTCCTTGGATCTTTTCGGTGCCGGTATCTTTTTTTAATATATGTAAGATAACCCCGTCTCTTTCAATTACATTGATCACAGGAATACCATTTACATATCCGGTATCGTGTAATTGTCCGCCGGACGTCGGATAGAACAACGTTTGGTCAAGGACAATGGCGGGTTTGCCGTCTACTTGCAGTTTGTCGACGGTTTTCGCATCAAACGTGTCAGCATAGGAGTCGTCATGATAAAGTCTTGTAGTCATTATCAATTCGTTTAATGATTAAATGCAAAGATTATTATGTTTCTAAGGTACATTCCTCGATAGGCATATTCAAGAGAAAAATACGAGAATATTTGGGGTAAGTTTAAAGCAAGTAGGAAGGAAAACTATGTGAGATGTGTAATAATCTGCCCTATAGTTTTTTAAGAATCAGTTTGTCATAGATTTTTATTTATCTCTATGCTGAGGTTGGTTCAATCCGGGCTTGGGAAAATTCTATTTGTCCGCAATAACCTGGAAAAGATTTTCTTACAAGGTTTATTGCCAAGGCTGTAATAAAAGATTCTCCGATCGCAAAAACAATATGTCCGTAAATTACTGAAGAAAGAGCCTGCTGTATCGGCAGAACTCCTGAAAGCCCAAGCTCAAAACCAGCGGCAAAGGATGCACACATTATTGAAATAAAAGAGGCTAAAAATACTGCAAGATTTCTGAAAGTCACCATACCTTGTTTTGCCAAAAATGTATAGGTCACGTGTGCGGTAAATGCCCCTATTATTGCCATATTTGAAATGTTGGCGCCTAACGCCAAAATTCCGCCGTCGTGCAGAACTACAGATTGAAAAAGGAGTATCGATCCCAACACAAGAGAGCCCGACCAGGGTCCAAGTATAATGACGGCAAGCGCCGCACCGAAAAAGTGGAGAGATAGCGTCATCTCTGTTGGGAAATCCAAACTTTGCATTGCAAGTAAAAACGCGGTAATTCCGGCAATCAACTTAAACGATAAACCTGTTTTTTGATTCTTTGCGTTTTTGGCGGCAAGTGATAAACCCCCAACTGAAATTAAGCTTGTTGTAATTATAATTTCTGCACCAAGCAAGCCATCAGGTATATGCATATCGAGACTCCACTCTTGTTGACCGTTTTCAATGAATAATTTATAACTATAATTTCTTAATAGCAATATGATATTGAATCAAAAATTTGGTTTGGTGTCTTTAATTACCATGAATTACAAAAGCTAAATTTTCAAGACGGTTTTCAAAGAAGGAATGTGGAATATTTAAATATAGCCGATATGATATAACGTAATAATCTATCGGCAATTCAAGGAAGTTTTTAAAATATAAGTAGAGGTAATCGGTATAACCTATTAATAAAAAAAGAGTTAAAAAATTTAACAAAAGAAGATTGATTTTTGTCAAAATATTTTCAATTTTTTGCTTGACTTTATTTGTTGAAATTGTAATTTAGCACCACGCACAATAAGTATATTTTTACTGTGGAAAACATGTTAATAAATCTCTTTTTAGAGTTTTCCTTTTGCTGATAATATTGAATTTAGACAGATTATTTTCTTTCCTTCTTAAATCATAAACTTTTGTATATTTAATAAAAACATAAGGATACAACTTCAGAAGATTTGATTTCAATTGTGGATAACTTTGTATAAAACTCGGTCTATATACCGATGGAATAATAATTGAAGCACATGTTAATAAAAATATATTTATAGATTGTACTGCAACAACTTAACTGATGGAGTGTCAATGAGCACTGGACATATCGAAGTATGGGATGAGGTATTGGATTATATACGTCCTCAGATTAATGAACAAAGCTTTGCAACATGGTTTGAACCTTTAAAATCGGTAAGTCTTGACGACAAAAAATTAATGGTTGAAATTCCAAGCAATTTCTTTTCTGAATGGCTCGATGAGCACTACCAGGAAATGATTGATTCCGCTATGGATGAAGTACTGGATAACAGGATAAAACTTGCATTCACCGTAAATAAGAAAAACGGTGAAAATGGAAATAACAAAATTGTACACCGGGACAAACAAAAATACCGTCAGGATAATTTAAATCAATTCAACTCCCGGTACACGTTTGACACCTTTGTTGAAGGAGGATGTAATCAATTTGCACGCGCTGTTGCTTTAGCCGTAGCCGAAAAACCCGGAAAAACTAACTATAATCCATTATTGATATGGGGTGGCGTCGGTCTCGGTAAGACGCATTTAGTGCACGCAATAGGAACCCATGCTGTCCTGATGAAAAAAGCCAAAAAAATCACCTATGTCTCTTCAAAACAATTTACTGTCGATTTTATAAATGCTATTCAGAGTAAAAAAACAAAAGAATTCAGCGATTACTTCGATAAGGTAGATTTATTGATCGTAGACGATATAGAATTTTTTATCGGCAAAGAATCGACACAGGAACAATTCTTTCACACATTTAACACTCTGTATCTCAGGGGCAAGCAAATCGTTCTTACTTCCGACCGACCACCGAGAGAATTTTTGGGTCTCGATATCCAGGAGCGCTTGACGTCGCGGTTTCAAAATGGTTTGGTTGTGGACATAAAACCGCCGGAATTAGAAACAAGGGTTGCGATATTACGAAACAAAGCGGCTGTTAACGGTGTTGAGCTTGATTCTGAAGTTGCCTTGTTGATGGCTTCGCATATAACAAGAAATATCAGGGAACTTGAAGGCGCTCTTGTCAGACTATTGGCTTATTCTTCAATGATGGGAGTAAAAATTGACGTACAGCTTGCAAAAACTGTTCTTAAAGATCTTAAGTTTTACGAAACAAAACCGATTTCTATCGAAGATATTCAGAGGATGGTTGCAACTCATTTTGGAATAAATGAAAACCTGTTGAGAGACAAAACCCGCAAACACGAGGTGGTTGTTCCCCGTCAAATAGCAATGTACCTCGTGAAAAAGTTGACAAATCA
>JADFON010000314.1 GCA_022562855.1 Candidatus Zhuqueibacterota bacterium
TAAAAAAGCAGTCGATTTCGATAATTGGGAGAAGAGTAAAGGGGAACATAATTAAAAATAGTAGACAATTTTGTTGGAATTGTTAAAGGGCAGGCTTAATAGCCTGCCCTTTTTTTGTAATCTGTCTTTTTCGCACAAGAAAGTATTGCATGGCGATCCCTCATCATGTAATGACCCCTCATGGCGTAAGCCATCCATTATCACATAGTGACCACTCACGTGGCGGGATAATTTTTTTATACTTTGTTTTCCTCTTTGGGAGAACTAAGTGGAGAGTGGAGACCGTCATGTGAGCGATCGCTATGTGAAAGGGCTTGAATCGGGAAATCTCGCACTCACAGATCTCTTCTGCCTGCCACTACGCGGCTCCGCATTTGGAAGACTTCGCTCGTCACGTAGCGATCCTTTTTTGGGGACATGACAAGAAAATGAGAAAAGTTTTTGATTGTGCGACATTCAAGTGTCCGGGAATGAAAAATAGACAAACTGCCGGGAATAAAGAAAGAGGAAACGTACTATCTGATCATATGGCAGTAGCCGCAGAAACCGATCGGGTCTTGGGATGAGGCATGTATGTGACAGGTAAAGCAGGTGTTTCCGGGATCGTCATGCCAGGGACCCCGCACAGTCCGCATGATGTTGAACGAATGAAACCTTGCATCGTTGTTTCTGCCCGGATTGCGGTCCATATGACATAATAAACACACCGGGTCTTCACCATTCGCATCGTGACAGGAGGCGCATAGAGAAATATCCTGCCGCGCCATTTTCCCATGGCGTCCCCCGCCTGAACCGACTGCAAGAGCCATTGCTCCCCAGTCCGCTCCTCCGTGCCAATCCGGTTTAATCTCAGCGGTATGATCCGGTGAGGCGTGGCATGTGTTACAAAAGGATTCCGTATCGTGGCAAATCTGGCATCGCTGAGGATTGTTTCTTGCCTCCAGCGGGTGCGTAAAGACAAAGTTCAAGGTATGGTTACGCTGAAAAACCATGTTGTTCAAGTTCCAGTTCTGCGAGCCGACCGGTAGGTTGTTCGATATCAGACCTTTTCCCGGGCTGGTCAGTACGGCGCCGTCGTGACACTCCTGGCAATAATTAAATTGATGGCAAATCGTACAATCTTCGGACGTCGACCGCATGGCGTCGTCGTGGCGGTGAATCCAGTCGGGGATATGGCTTTCGGGACGAAGGGTTTGCGGCTGCAAGTGACAAAATTGGCATTCTTGAGGAGCGACGCTGTCGTTATGACACGTTATGCACAGCGCCATTTCCGGCATATTTTCGCTTGTGGCATAATCGGTCGATTCTAAACCGGCATGACAGGTCGTACACTCTATGTTCTCCATACCGATATGCAGTTCATGGTTAAATTTAAAATCCCGTTCGACTATCGGTGATGGAAATATGTTTATTTCATCATAGTGACAAACCGTACAATCGTCTCGTGCCGTATCGCCGTCATGGCACACAAAACACTCGGTATGACTTGGGATTACATAGTCCGAGGACCTTTTACTCTTTGTTATATCTTCATGACATGCCATACACTCCACACCCATTCCGTCAATATGCAGCTCATGCGAGAATATTATAAACTCTTTCCGGGATTCCTGAGCGAATGCAGATGGACCTGACAAAATCAGAACCAACAATCCTATAAGGGATACTGCCGGAATTTTTCTATAAT
Source organism: Candidatus Zhuqueibacterota bacterium (assembly GCA_022562855.1). Classification (GTDB taxonomy): domain Bacteria; phylum SM23-31; class SM23-31; order SM23-31; family SM23-31; genus JADFON01. Next base: position 1,688 of record JADFON010000314.1, read on the forward strand.
CGAGTAATTTCACGTTTTATTCCTTGGTTGACGGCATCTATTAATCGGAAACATCCCCCTGTATCCCCCTTAAAAGGGGGAATAATCTAAAATTATCTTTTGGCAAAAAACCAATAATTAATTCTTCCAAAAAACCTGATATCGGTATCGGATAATTTATTTCTCAAATTCTGCCCTTCCAAATCTATCGATATAGATTGTTTAGGATTATATGACACACCAAGCGAGGATGTAACCATATTATTATAATCTGCAGTATCGTCAAATAGTTTGTACCGTCCAACCGTCACCGCCGCCCTTGTCCAGAGATTGCTCCCGATTGGGTGTTGAATCGAACCTGTAATACCGTCAAGGTCACCGCTGTAGCCTGTATATTTATTCAAATTAATCGTAAAGAACTTCGACACCAATCCCAGGTTATACCGGTTTGTATCATCAAAATCGTACCTGACGGTTGCGATTCCTCCGAACAACGTAAAAAATGACGATGGATAATAATATACATTGAGCAAGAATTCCCTGTTATCGGATTGCGAAAATACCGAGAAAATAGAATTCAAATTCGCCCGTGGTTTCCTGTACAGATACTGCCCGGTAAACATCAGCTTTTTATGAGCTTTTATATCTGCGGTGAAATCAAACCTGTCAAATGTGAACCTGTCTGGATCGAGCCGGTTTTTTTTGTTTTCCTTTATTGTCCCTTCAGCACGTAGAAAAAGAGTCACCTTTCCGGCGAATTGTCTGGATATATCCAACCCTGCAAGCTGCCCCCGCAACGATGGAACCGATATTTTTCTTTCCGTATATTGACCGGGAACGGAGTAACTTACCGCTTTTCTGTTTTTGCGAACCCAGCTTAATTGAACGTCCGTTTTATATAACCTGTTTTTATAATAGGCGCCTATCATATGGCTTTCAGCCCAGGAATCGACTTTCCACGATTCCCGTAATGGAGCCATTGTTCCGATATATGCGCCAAGTTTGCCGAATCTATTGAGATTCAGTTCAATTTTTCCCCCATCAATCGTTCCGTTCCCGACTCCTGCCCAGATAAACTGTCTTCCGAATGAAGCATTGATCCTGTTATTGAAAACCTGGTTTAATTCAAAGTACGCATTATAAAGTTTGTTTTGCAGCGAAAATCCGTTTGAAGCAAGATCATTGGAAAAACGGATATATGTGTGAAATGACAGGTTCTTAAACCCAAGCTGCCGGACATGAAAAATCGCCCCGTTATAAGACTGAAAATGTTTTGTCGGATCTTCTCCGAAGACTTCACGTTCCCAGGTGTAGAACGCGGTGTAAAACCTGCCGCTAAAGGACTGGGCATTGGAATCCGATACCCGCAACCCGAAAGAAGCAATCACAACAACCGCCGATAGAATTTTTCGAACTATGAGACTGTTCATCGTGTTATCTCAAAAATTTACAACTCCGTTAATGTGCTTTGATTTGTCAATAATAGTAAATGTACCGGGTGCAATTACCGAAGAATGACAAAATGCGCAGTCAAAGACATTCGGATGTATTATGTTGTTCCTTGTTTCTGTGGTCGGGGGAATTCCATGACATGATCCGCAGGCAGCCTGCGACGCGTCGGTAATGTTCCATGTCGGCGCATTCGAGTGATTCCCCGCAGGAAAGGCGCCATGGAAATATA
>JADFON010000315.1 GCA_022562855.1 Candidatus Zhuqueibacterota bacterium
TCGTAATTCGGTCAATCCCCGGGATGCAATTCTCATGGGAATCGACAGGATTGAACACTTTCTCGGTGGAGACGTAATGCCGGCATCCAGGTCGGCATACGCGTCATTGCAGGACCTGGACCCCAATATTCCCGAATTGGACAACATCATCCAACTCTATATAGACAACAATGTCTACTTCGATGCTACGCTCACAGCTTACGGGTATTACGGAGACCGGGCGGAAGGTTTTGACTATTGGGTGGATGAAAGAAAATATCTCACGCCGTATGCTTTTGAAATCACAAAGGAGACAAGACAGAGCAGCGCTCAGTTTGATAAGATCTACAAAGTTAAACGTAAAACCATAAAAAGATATTTTGATGCAGGCGGACTCATTTCCCTTGGTACCGACCATCCCTCGGTTGGTGAATATATTCCCGGTTTCAGTACGCACAGAGAAATGGATGCATTCGTGCTGTCGGGCATTCCACCTGCCGATGCCATAAAAATTGCCACGATTAATGGCGCACGTGCATTGCGGATGGGAGACATACTGGGAAGTATCGAAGTTGGTAAACTCGGCGACCTGTATGTTACAAAAGGAAATCCCCTTCAAAATATCAGGAATACCAGGAACGTTCATACGGTGGTTAAAGGCGGCAAGGTTTACGATACTCAGGAACTGCTCAAGTCGGTTGAGGGAAAACTTGGACCGAAAAACGCGGAAGACTGGAAAAAATAGGCTGTTGAATTTAATTCAGAACTGTAAATCCGGAATAAGCAGAAATCAAGTTGATTTGCTATAAAGTCTTACCATGAAACTATCGCCAAACGGAGAGGTGTAACGCACTCCTGCCCTCTCGAAGACGAAAACGGGTATTCCAATATCTGCAAGAAACAATTCTCCGGTCTTACCGGGCAGCAAGCCGGTCTTCGGCAAAGCAAGTGTCAAAGTTTGTTCCGGATTTATAAAATCTCCCGGAGTCTCACCGGTAGTCGCATCTACCCCCGAAGGAACGTCAAGTGAAATAATGGGAATCTTGCTTTGATTTGCCCAAGATATAAGCTCCGCCGGCATCCCCTCCGGTTTTGACCTTAGGCTGTAGCCAATCAAAGCATCGATAATTACATCATACTTCTTTTCCGGGAGTTTACCCGCATCAATGATCAAACCATTCATTTCTTTGAATATTTTGAGTTGGTACTTTGTAACATCGGACAAGTGGTCCGGAGAGGACAGACAGACTGTCACACTCTTCATCCTGTTTCCGAGATGCCGGGCTGCACAAATACCGCCGCCTCCGTTTCCACCTCCGCCAGCCAATACAAGAACTCTGCTTCTGCTCCAACTGTCTCCTAATGTTTCAATGGTATGAAGAGCAAGAGTACGACCGGCATTTTCCATCATTTGGTATAGATTGGGTCCCGTTTCTTCAACTGCAATACGGTCAATTTCCCGCATTTGCTCTGATGTTACCGCGCAAACTTCAACACCGGACGGTGTTGTATACCTTATTTCAGACATTATAATCTCGAATGATCTATTTACCGGAGGAGTTTAAAAGGATTTCTAAAGTAGAAATGAACCGGACTATATTGTTGACTGGTTTGAGGTGTCTTGTTGAGCACAATGATTGTGATTAGATACGGACGATATGCTGTAAATTTAGAATAAAACAGTATCAAATTCTGTTGAAATTAAATAATATAATAAATCATAAAAATCAAGAGAATTCTTCAAATGCAATTACCGATATAAAAAACCCTCCGGTCACCTAAAGCGGGACCGAAGGGCTCGTGCATGGAAGAAGGAAGAATGCACAATTCTCAGTTGCAATTATTTACCGGGAGGGTACCGGCTTATTCGTCACCCTGCATTACCTGATCAATATCATTCTTTTGCCTGTAACAAATCCATCGGAACGGAGTTGAAATATATATACACCCGTGCTTACCGGGTTTCCGAAGTTGTCTCTTGCATCCCAGGTAACTTCAAAGTTGCCCTTTGTGTGTACCTTGTCGACTATTGTCCTGACTTCCTGTCCGAGAAGGTTGAAAATTGTTATGCTCACACGAGAAGTCACTCCGACAGAATATGTTATCTTCGTTTCCGGGTTGAACGGATTCGGATAATTCTGATTTAATGTGAAGTCGTCCGGCAATCTGGATTGGTCTTCTTCCTCGACGCTTGTTAAGATTGAAGGAGTCTTTGGCGCCGCTGCAATGTCCGAGAAATGAGCTATATTTGCCGTTATTCTGTTCCCTTTATCGTTAACGGTCACGTCGGTAATACCGGTGCTGTCAAGAGCGCCTGAATCGGTCACAAAAAACATGCCCAGGTTTGCTGGATCGATTCCGAGATTATTTAACAGTCCTTTTTTGAGCGGAACTGTCAGCTCAAGCGGAATATCGAAAACAAACGGACTGATGACCGAGTCGTTAACGCTTACCTCAAACGTAATGCCGAACGCAATACTGTCCCCAAATGTAACATCGCTTCCCGGACCGTCGTCTTTCGCAAACTTCGGCAATATCATGGTAATTTTTATGTCGTCGGAAAGTGAATTTTCAGGAAAAAATAACTTGGAACCGTTAAGAAAATTTAACGGGTGCTGAAGACCGGCAATTGTTTTTGTTCCCCCTTCAACGATCGTTCCGCCTAATTTTGTCAATTTCCCGTTCTTCATCCTGAAAAAAGAGATTGTGTTAACGTTTGGATCCGTAGGCAACCCGACGGTTACGTTTGTCGTGTCGGATATATCGCCGAGAGTAGCCGTTACCTGTGTAGAACCTTCGGTCAGCGGGCTGAATAACCCGGATTCGCTGATGACGCCGACCAACGAATCGGCTACCGACCACGTAACGCTTGTATCTACTTCAACACCTTCGGAATTCTTGACTTCTGCAGTAAATTGCAGGCTGTCACCCAACGTAATCGTTTCATTAGCAGGAGCTATTTCAATCGAATTTATTACTACCGGACCCGGTATTTCGGCAACGGTAACCGAAGCGCTGTCAACAAGACTGCCAAGCGCAGCTATGACAAATCCCGACCCGGCGGAATCCGCAGAGAATAGACCTGCCTGACTAATTGAACCGAAAGTTCCGGAAACCGACCATGTTACTGCGGTATCAACAACGGCGCCGGAGGTATCGGTGACGACAGAAGTATAAAGGATTGAGTCTCCTACGGTAAGCGCAGTATCCGCAGGAGAAATCTGGACTGATTGCAGTCCGTTTTCCTGCGCAAATACACCTGACCCAAATAGTAATATCAGGAACAAAGCCATTATCAAGATCGATAACTTCTGGCAGACCGTCTTTATCGCCAAAAATTACTATTATCTGACCCCTGCTT
>JADFON010000006.1 GCA_022562855.1 Candidatus Zhuqueibacterota bacterium
TGAAGCAATCTTTTCAGATTTCAGAAAAGATTCTATACCGTTGAGATAATGTTCTTCCGTTTCATGAGGGGCTATTATAATGTTAAGGGATTCATATTTGCTCAACAGTTCCTTAACAGCGGGTAAAACATATTTTTCATCCGACGGCCAAATACTTCCCGCAATAAAAGTGCCGTAATCGTTGTTATCGAATAACGGTATGTCAGGATTCTTAAGCGCTTTTTGCCCTCTGTTGTACACCTGGTCAAACCGTGTGTCACCCGTAACGAATATTCTTTCTTTACGTTGAAATATTGAAAAGAACCGGCTGCTGTCGTCATCGGAAATCGGAAATATGAAGTCAAACGATCCATAAACATGCTTATTAAAATTACGCATAACCGTCATTGTCCTTCTTGAATTTTCTGGAAGAGTAGCGTCAATAAGAACAGTGGGTATTTTCAGCCTCTTTGATGCAAACATAAGGTTTGGCCAAATATCATGTTTAACCGTAACCCATAAATCCGGTTGTATTAACTTCAAGAATTTTTTCGTCCTCAAGAAACTGTCAAACGGCAAATAAATTTTTAGATCAATTTCAGGATGGTCTTTTACATAATTATATCCTGAGGGCGAAAAAAAAGCGACGATCACATAAATCTTTTCATTTTCACTTTTTAACTTTGTAATCAGGGGTAAAGCCTGCTCCCATTCCCCAACCGAAACACAATGAAACAATATTTTTCTACGGGTTACAATTACCGATGATAATGCTCTTTTGATTTTTTCGTATTGTCCTTTACGACCTTTTATCCCTTCCGCAATTTTCTTATTGAAGAACTTAGCGATATGGTAAAACAAATATTGCAAAGGAATCCCTGCAATATTATAAAGAAGAAACCAAATTTTTCCCATGCTTCTTATTCTCGTTATGATGCCCGGCATCGAGCAATTGGTCTGCCGCTTCGATTACGTCACCCGGTTTATTATCCTTCATACATCGGAAGTGCTTTTTAGGACAGCTATTTCTCCCGTTATGAGTACATGGACGGCATCCGAGGTCTTGTTCAATTACAAAACTATTTTCCGGAAACGGGAAATATCCCAACTCCCGGGTTGTCGATCCAAACAATGCCACTACTGGCGTCTTTTGGGATTGCGCAATATGCATCAAACCTGTATCATTCGTAATGACTAAAGAGCTATGATTCAGCATCGCCGCAGACTCAAGAAGAGAAAACATCCCGGCATAGTTCACAGACCGTTCTTGCATTTGATTTTGAACAGACTCACAATCTTCATAATCTTCACTACTGCCCAGTATCCCGATCATTGTCTTGTATTTTTTTGAGAGGTAATCTCCAACTTCCGCAAATCCTTTCGTATTCCATTTCTTAGTAACGAAACCTGCCCCGGGACATAAGACTATTAAAGACTGGTTTTGTCTGAGACCACTTTTTGTTAGAGCCGTCTGAACCTTCAGAATGGTATTTCTCGTTAGAGGAAGTTCTGTCCCCTTGTTATCCGGTACAATCCCCAAAGTCTCGACTGCGCGAAAATAACGTTTATAGACAGGCTCAATCATCTTGAATCTGTTCAATCCAAACCGGACAAGTAATGTCCGTTTCACGTAGTCTTTTTTATATTTTAGCACCAACCCCGACCCGGCGAAATTTCGGAGATAAACACTGCGGAAGTTCTTATGTATGTCAATAAGTAAATCGTACTTTTCCTTTTTAATGATCTTTTTCAGAGTCCGAAGCTCGGCGAATCCTGCGGTATGGTCAAAGGAAATGACATTGTTCAAATGCAGATTTGTCGAAAGAAGTTCAGCATATTCGTTCTTAACAATAAAATCTATCCGGCTTTCGGGATATTTATTCCGAAGAGACCGGATCAATGGAGTTGAAAGAACAATGTCTCCGATGGAACTGAGACGAATAATTGCGATTTTTTTCATCTATGTAAAAAGGTAATAAAAAGACTATCTTTTTCTTTGTACTATGTATTTCGTTAGATTAAGCAATGCTGTTTTGTATTCCGATTCCGGAAAATTGCATAATTCTTCCTGCGCTTCCTCGATATACTCTTCGGCGGTTTTTGTCGCATATTCAAACCCGCCGTTTTCCCTGATAAATTGAATGATAAACTTTACATCAGTCCTTCGAGCTTTTTTCTTAACTTTTTTGAGTATTTTTGACTTGAGAGAATTATTAACTTGTTCAAGCGCATAAATTAGCGGCAGTGTAACTTTGCCGTTTTTCAAATCGGCACCTCTTCTTTTACCGATTAATCTTTCTTCCCCCTCTATATCCAAAAGGTCATCCTTTATCTGAAATGCCAACCCTATCTTTTCGCCAAATCTTTTCAGGATTTCCACCTTATCATGGCTTGCAGAAACAGATATTGCTCCGAGCTGGCAGCATGCGGAAATAAGAGCTGCAGTTTTATCACCGATAACCTGGAAATATTCCTCTTTCGTGATGTCTTTTTTCCGGCTATTCATTAGCTGGGATATCTCACCCTGGCTCATTCTGGCGCTTGATTCCGATAGTATTTCAATAGCCTCAAGGTTTTTTAACTTAACAGCGGTAGTCAGGGATCTGGCAAGAATATAATCGCCTATTAAAACGGAAATCCTGTTTTTCCAGATTGTATGGAGGGCGGGACCACCACGCCGCACTGTCGAATCGTCGACTACATCGTCATGGATAAGCGTTGCGTTATGCAGCATCTCGATAAGCGCAGCGGCATTATATGTTTCAGGCGTCGGATCTTTACAAATCCGGGCGCTTAGAATCACAAGGATAGGTCTCAGACCTTTTCCCCGCTGCCGTACCAGGTGACCGGCAATCAGATTTATCACCTTTACCGGTGAATGCAAAAGTTCCTCGAAAGCATCCTTGACCTTTTGCAGGTCTTCGACAATTGGGTGAATAATTTCGTTTAAGTCTTGCAAATTTTTAGTTTCAGGATTCAAATTTATTACTCAATTATCGATTATTATTGAAAAATTAATTCTGGTCACTTCACTCAATTTTATAAAGTTAGCTGTATTTTCAAAATAATGCAACCGCTAAATATCTTCCTCTGTGGATTTTTTACAGAATATTCTTACAAGCACAATACTTATTTCATAGAGAAGCCAAAGGGGTATAGCCAGGGCGATTTGTGTTATAAAATCAGGCGGAGTGAGCACCGCTCCGAAAACGACAGCGCCAAATAGTGCATGTCTGCGGTATTTTACCATCAATTTTGAATCGATCAATCCTATTTTGCCTAAGAAAAGAGCAACTAATGGAAGCTCAAATACCAGACCAAAAACCATCATCAACATGGTAACAAAACTAATAAAATCATCCACTGTCCAATTCGGTTTCATCGTTTCTGTCTGAAAGGTCGAAAGAAACTGCAGTCCCATCGGTATAACAATAGAGTATGCAAAGATAGCGCCGACAGCGAAGCTGAAAACAGTGAAGAATACTATAGGAATAACCCGTTTCTTTTCGTTAGGAAACAGACCGGGAGCAATAAACTGCCAGAATTGGTAGATAATAACCGGCATACTGATTAAAACGCCTGCAAAAAAAGAAACTTTCAAATAAATAATAAATCCCCCGGTTGGACGCAAGTACTGTAATACAATACCCTCAGGGGCAGGAGCGGTCAATATGTTCAGGATCCGGGAGGCAAATATATAACATATTAATCCTGTTCCTACAATCGAACCGATTATTTTGAATAGACGCATTCTCAGTTCCTCAAGATGATCGGTAAAAGGCATGTGCTTTGCTTTGGCGTTTCCTTTTGATTCCTGCGTCTTTTCAGCAGATCCGGAATTTGACCCGGTTTCTTTTTCAGAGTTTTTTTGATTCATTTTTTTATTACTCTTGTATTTAGGCAGATCCTAATTGTTAATGTTCATTACAAAATTCAAATCTTGAACTTTTTGTTGAATAAAAGTGTCCCGTAGATAATGAGTGTCGTCACTCAAAGGATAATCGGTCGTAAAATGCAACCCCCTGCTCTCTTTTCGCATCGACGCACAACGGACAATCAACAAAGCTACAGTAGCAAGATTTCTCAATTCCACCAGCCCTTCGGTAATCGTCGTCTTACGGTAAAACTCTTCCACTTCCTGAAAAATCATTTTTATTCTTCTCTTTGCCCTGCCAAGCCGGAAATTCGACCGTACTATCCCGACATAATCCCACATCAGTTTTCGTATTTCCTGCCTGTCGTGTCTCAGCAACACCCATTCATCCGCATTTAATGTTCCACTGTCGTCCCAGGGAGGAATAGCATCAGGGGGCTGTGCAATCGATTTAATACTGCCGGTTGAAACAATGGCAGCCCGGTGAGAGAAAACAAGCGCCTCAAGCAGGGAATTGCTTGCCAGTCTGTTGGCTCCATGAACACCTGTGTGAGCGACCTCTCCGCAAGCCAGCAAATTGACTACAGATGTTTGACCGGAGTAATCCGCAACCACGCCGCCGCACATATAATGCGCTGCAGGGACTACGGGTATCAATTCTTTTGTAATGTCGATTTTGTATTCAAGGCATTTGTTATAGATTTGCGGGAATTTTTGCGGAATGTTTTTGGCGCCGATTGGCGACAGATCCAGATAGACACATTCATTTCCCGATTTTTTCAGTTCAGCGTCGATCGCTCTTGCGACAATATCTCTCGGAGCAAGTTCTTCCCGTTTATCATATTTTTGCATAAACTGTTCGCCCATTTCATCTCTTAACACGGCGCCGGCGCCCCTGACCGCTTCGGATATAAGGAAAGATGAAGCATCAGGGTGATACAATGTCGTAGGATGAAACTGCATAAACTCCAGGTTGGCGAGCACTGCCCCTGCCCTGTTCGCCATTGCAAGACCGTCACCGGTGGCTATACCTGGGTTGGTTGTGTGTAAATACACCTGACCTGCTCCTCCCGTAGCAAGAAATGTGACTTTTGCGGCAAACACATGAATTTCGTCGTGCAACGTGTCAAATACATAGCAGCCGTAGCAGTGGGTACTTTTAGAAAAATTCTTCTGCCCCACCTGGTGCTCTGTAATCAAGTCAATCGCACAGTGGTTTTCATAAATTTCAATATTATGGTTGTTTCGCGCGGTCTTTATAAGATTTCGTTCTATTTCATTTCCCGTGTAGTCCTTTGCGTGGACGATTCTCTTCCGCGAATGTCCTCCTTCCATACCAAGGTCAAAGATTTTGCTATTTTGCTGTAGGGTAAATTGAGCGCCAAAGTCCGTAAGCTCATTTATCCGCTCGGGACCCTCGCCAACCATTATCTCCACGGCTTCACGCTTATTCAGCCCTTTTCCTGAAGCCAGCGTATCTTCAACATGGAGATCAAATGTATCGTCTTTCCCAAATACCGAAGCTATTCCGCCCTGGGCATAGTTAGTATTAGACTCTATATCCTTCTTCTTGGTAATGATAGCGACCGAACCGAACTTCGCCGCTTTAAGTGCGTACGTCAAACCGGCTATTCCGCTGCCCAATACCAGAAAATCTATATCTATACGAGCCAATTATTGTCCTTTTCAAATGTTCGCTTCATGAATGCAATTGCCGATTCGTAAAATCGTTAGTTTGTATATTCAATTTTTATTCATATCAAACGGAACAAACGGGCAGGTCCCTTTTTCTACGTCATAGGCAAAACATACGTGATAACTGCCAAACGGTATATCCCCGTTTTCATCGGGTAGACAGTCAATATCCATATTTTTACATGGAATTTCTTTTTTCTTATGGTAGTGAAGATGAACCTCGATTAACGGTCGCAGCATCGTTTCTTTCATGAAATTTATGTAAAACTATTCATCACTTTTTGCGGCGAAGCTGCCGGTATTATCCTTTATGTTACCCTGAGATTTCCTGATTAACGTCGTTACCGATTCTATATGCGCGGTATGCGGGAACATATCAACAGGGACAACATTTTCCAGGTGGTATTCGTTTGCAAATAGTTTTATGTCTCTTGCCAAAGTTGCAGGATTACAGGAAACATAGATGATTTTACCGGGAGAAAGTTTTATTACTCTCTCAATGGTTTTCGGATCCATCCCGCTCCTTGGCGGATCAGTAATCACAACATCCGGTTTACCATATTTTCTAATTAAGTCATTAGTCTGCTTTAAAAGTGCACGAACTTTTCCCTGAATAAAACAACAATTAGTTATGTTATTAAATTTAGCATTGGTTCGAGCGCCTGCAACAGAATCGCTATTGATTTCAAACCCGACAACTTTCTTGACCATAGAGGCAATATGCACAGGAATCGTCCCCACCCCCGAATACAAATCATAAACAATTTCCGTTCCCGAAAAATTTCCCGCATTTTCGATTTGATCGTAAAGATTCTCTACCTGAGCAGAATTTGTTTGAAAAAATGTTTCGCAATTAATTCGAAAATGGTGGTCACCGATCAACTCGTTAATATAATCCCCGCCATGCAGTAGTCGAATAGAATCCCACGTCGCAGCTTGAGATTTTCCGGGATGTTCCGCATGAAAAAAGCTGTTTATACCAGGAAACTTTTTAATTGTATATTTTACTATTTCTTCAACTATACTTTTTTCCGAATCGTCACATTTATTTGTAATCAAATTTATTAGACATTCTTTCGTTTTTTTTCCCTCGCGTATTACCAAGTACCGCCAAAACCCCCTGTGTTTTTGAAGGTCATAGACCGGCAAACCGCTTTTTTCCGTTATATCGCGGATAAGGAGTAAAATTTTGCTGCTAACTTCCGATTGGAGAAAACACTCTTTTATATTGATGACAGTGTCATATCTGCCAGGGAGGTGAAGACCAAGACCAAAAGCATTGTTCTGGATCTTTGAATTCGCAGCGTCCCAAACCTTATTACTAAATGAGAATTCCATCTTATTTCTGTAATAATATTGGTCCGGTGACGGAATTGTATCTTGAACCGGCGCATTATCCACACCGCCAATCCGGCAAAGCGCCTCAATGACAAGCTTCTTTTTTTGCTTGACCTGTTCCTCATATTTCATATTCTGAAGAGAGCAGCCGCCGCAATAAGCAAAATGCGGACACCTGGGTTCTTCATAAAACGATGAATTTTCCAGGAGTTCTATTACTCTTCCTTCGGAGTAATCTTTACGATCCTTGTACAATTGCACTCTGACTCTTTGTCCGGGGATACCCTTTTCAACAAAAACAACCTTCCCGTCATTTCTGCCGACACCTTTGCCTCCCGCCGCTAAACTTGTAATTTCTACTTCTATCAAATTGTCTTTAAAAGCGGGTTTTTTTCTCGTTACATCTTTCAAGAATAATTCCTATTCAAAATTTCGCTTTTATTCGAATAACATCTATAAAAAGCGATGGGCGTTATTGAAACGCCCATTAAAAGACAGTAGTTAATTAATGAAGCATCGTAATTTAATCCGGTCAATTATTATATGAATTTCCGGATCCAATTTCGTACTCTTTGATCTTTCTGTATAAAGTTGCCCTTCCTATATCGAGCTGTCGGGCAGTACTTGAAATATTACCCTCATTACGAATGAGGGCAGTTTGAATTGCCCGTTTTTCAATTTGTTTTAGGGGTAAAACAGGATGATCGTCTTTATCAAGATTATTACCCGCTATAAGGCTTGGCGAAGATTTCTTAGATTCTTTTCCCGTTAAATCATTATCGGGTATTTGAACATTGACATCCAGATGAGAGAATTCATCCACAGTCAATACTTTGCCGGTACAATTCAATATAGCCCGCTCCAGTATATTCTCAAGCTCTCTGATGTTACCTGGCCAAGGATATTCCTTCAGCAGGTCAAGAGCGTCCGGTGTAATGCTCAGAACTTCTTTGGTGTTTTTTTTGCTGAGAACATCCATAAAGTAGAATATCAGTAACGGAATATCGTCGGTACGCTCCCGCAAAGGAGGTAAAACAATAGGGTAAACATTAATCCGGTAGTATAGGTCCTTGCGGAAATTCCCCGCTTCTATTTCCTTTTCCAGGTTTTTGTTTGTAGCGGTGATGATCCTGACATCAACTTTAATAGTTTTGTTGCCTCCGACCCGTTCAAATTCCTGCTCCTCTAATAGACGCAATATTTTTGATTGAGTGTGAAGGGACATTTCCCCGATTTCATCAAGAAAAAAGGACCCCTTGTCAGCCAATTCAAACTTCCCTATCCTTTGGCTGACGGCGCCTGAGAAAGATCCCTTTTCATGCCCGAACAACTCGGATTCCAGGAGATTCTCAGGAATAGCTGCACAGTTTATAACAACCAACGATTCATTTCGGCGTGGACTGCTCCGGTGAATCGCCTGTGAAAGAAGTTCTTTACCGGTACCGCTTTCACCGTTAATAAAGACGGTCACATCGCTCATGGAAATATTCTTAATAGAATGGAAAACTTCCCACATTGCATCACAGTCGCCTATAATATTTTCAAGACCGAAAGTCTTTTTAATTTTCTTACGTAATGTTGCAACATGGTAGTGGAACGCTTCCGAGAAAAGCACATTTGCGATTTTTTCTTTTAGCTCGTCAAAGTCGACAGGATGACTAAGGTAATCAAACGCACCGGCTTCAATAATAGCTTTTTTTTCATCGGTTGAAAGTTCATTTATAAGAACAATAATCGGGATATCGGGGTAAGACTTATGAACCAGCTCTATCATTTCCTTACCCGGCATTAGTGGAATTTCATAGTCAAGTAAAACCAGGTTTGTCCGCTGTTGTCTTAAAGCCTGCAGAGTTTCGTACGAGCCCTGCCGGACAACGACTTCCAGAGGAAATTCCAATTTCAATTTGCGGACCCTATCGGTTAATTCATCGTCGGTAGAAACTACAAGTATTTTTTTTATTTCTTCTGTTGTTTGCACTATATTATTGCCTGGGTTGAATGCATCACTTCTTCAACGGTGGTCATCCCATTGTTCGCCTTTAAAATACCGTCCTGTCTCAAAGTTTTCATTCCGTTCTTTAAAGCATAGTCCCTGATATCGAGGGCAGATTTTTGCTCAAGTATCATCCGTCTGATAACATCGTTTATCATCAACAACTCGAAGATTGCCATCCTTCCTTTGTATCCTGTTTCTTTACAATTTCTGCAGCCTTTCCCCTCGTAGAAGGTATATTTTTTTCCGGGCTGAAGTTTTAGCTCCTTTATTAACGCATCCGAGGCATCGTAGGAGGACTTGCAATTCCGACATATTTTTCTAACCAAACGTTGGGCAACAACACACATAACCGATGATGAAACTAAGAAAGGTTCTATGCCCATATCGATCAGCCTTGTAACAGCGCCGGATGCGTCGTTTGTATGAAGCGTTGTTAAAACCAAATGCCCTGTTAAAGCCGCCTGTACCGCTACGCTGGCGGTTTCGGAATCTCGAATTTCACCAACCATGATAATGTCGGGGTCCTGGCGGAGGATAGAACGCAATCCTGCAGCGAATGTCATGCCGATTTTTGTATTTACCTGGGACTGCCGGATAATTTTCATCCGATATTCTATCGGATCTTCTATCGTGATTATATTTTTATCCAGTGAATTTATTGAATGTAAAGCCGAATAAAGCGTTGTGGTTTTTCCGCTTCCCGTTGGACCTGATACGATAATAACCCCGTACGCACTATCTAAAGCGGTTGCAAATTCCTTCCTCGCTTTCTTTGTAAATCCAAGATCGTCAAGATTTACAATTAAATTCGATTTATCCAGGATACGAAGAACAATATTTTCGCCGTGGGCAGAAGGGATTGTCGATACACGGATATCGACATCGTGATTATCCACTCTAATTTGAAACCTGCCGTCCTGGGGAAGCCTGCGTTCTGCGATGTTTAGCTCCGCCATAATCTTTATTCTCGATGTGACCGCGTATTGCAAATTTTTTGGTTGAACAAACATTTCATGCAAAACTCCATCAACCCTGAACCGCACCCTGAGCAGGTCTTCTTCCGGCTCTATATGAATATCGCTTGCTTTTTCTTTGATCGCCTGGGAGAAAATGAGATTTACAAGCCGGATTATTGGAGCTTCGTCTGCCCCTGCATCTCCGGAGATAATCTCCTCGAGCTCAATCGGCTCTTCCTCTTTTTCCTTTTCTTGGATAAACTGTACAACTTCATCCACTTTTCCGCTTGTACCGTAGTAAAGATCAAGTGCATTATTCAAGTCTTCTTCAGTGCACACCGCGGCTTCAATTTCGAGGCTTAATTTCTGTCCGAGTTCGTCAAGCGTAAATACGTCAAGTGGATCGACCATTGCGATAGTTAGTGTGTTATTAAGTTTGAACAGAGGAAGGATTTTTTTTGTTCTGGCAAAGTTTTCATCAATATTTGCAAGAACAGAAGTGTCTATATGATATGTATTCAGTGATATTGAAGGAAGCTCCAACTGCTCGCTCAACGCTTCCATGATTTTTTCTTGCGTTGTTACGCCAAGTTGAATCAGGGCTTTTCCAAGCTGCATTCCTTTCTGTTTTTGGAGCTGAAGCCCTTTCTTTAATTGGTCTTCATCAATAGCTCCTGCCGTAAGCAGGAGATCCCCGATCTTAAGTCTGACCCCTTTTTGCACCGGGATCCTCCCTTAATTGAATATTACTAATACTTCGTATTCATTTTTAGATTTACAGTGAATAATTACAACTCAACCGCATATATTGCAAATAGTAAACTGGATTTGCGTCTTCAAAACCCAACCCAGGCGAAATATCCTGCCGCTATATCGTCCCCAAAAAAAAGCGCTGTTGCAGATCCAAGAGCCAGGTAGGGTCCAAATGGGATTTCGCCTGTCGGCGCCCTGCCCTGCAAAATTTTACTGCCTCCACCTATGAGTGCGGCAAATACATAAGAGCTAAATAATCCTACGATTATATTTTGAGTACCCAGAAAGATACCAAGCATAAAACCAAATTTTATGTCACCGCCGCCGACGCTCTCTTTTTTAAATAACAACTTTCCAAGAAAAAACGTAAAGAGCAAAAAACCGCTTCCGATTAATCCCCCGACAAGAATTTCTTTCCAGGACATAAAGTTTCCCGCCACATGAATAATTACTCCTGTAATAAGACCGGCGAGAATTATCCTGTCCGGAATAATCCGAAAATCAATATCAATAAATACTACCGCAACCAGGTAATATAGTAAAAATAGTGCGGCTAATCCTTCAAAATTCATACCAAACCAATAGTAAACTATTACCGTCAGAAACCCGGTCAAAAGTTCAACAAGGGGATACCTTACAGAGATTTTGGTTTTGCAGTTATTGCATCGTCCTTTTAACAAGAGAAAACTTACAACAGGTATATTTTGCCACGGTCTGATTTTCTCATCACATTCAGGGCACGCCGAAGGAGGCGTTACGATCGATTTCCCCCTGGGTATACGGTATATACATACATTCAAAAAACTGCCTATGACGCAGCCAAATAATAATAAAAATACGAAAATCAACGGGTCCATTAAAAGAATACTTTCGGATTAATGCTGTCGTTAAAATTTAAGCGAGTTTACCGACTGCCTCAAGAAGTTCCTTTTCATTATACGGTTTTTCTATGTAAATATCTCCTCCCGTTTCTTTGCCAAGTTCTTTGTCGTCCTCTTCTGTCCGGGCAGAAAGCATGATTATCGGTATTTTTTTGTATTTTTCATCAAATTTCAGCAACCGCGCTACTTTGAAACCGTTCATTTTTGGCAGCATCAAGTCGAGTATTATTAAATCCGGTCCGGTGGTTCTTGCCCTGTTCAGTCCCTCAAAACCGTCCTGAGCCGTATCTACTTCATATCCTGCGGATTCTAACCTGACGGTCAGCGCTTTTAGCAAATCGGGTTCGTCATCGATGATCAATATTTTCTTGCCCATCTTTCACCTCGGATAATTCTTCATCAGAATTTATGGGAATTGTGATGAAAAACGTTGTGCCTTTGTTTAAATCACTCTCTACCTTTATGGTTCCCTTGTGAAGATTGACGAATTCCTTGACGATCGACAATCCAAGTCCGGAACCTTCTTTTCTGACTTCGTCTTTATTTTCAACCCGGTAAAACCTGGAGAATATTTTATTTAAATCTTTTTTGGGGATACCCTTTCCGAAATCCTGAATTTCGATATAAATATCGGAATTTTTTATTTCCGATCTTAATATAACCTTGCTTCCCTGTTCGGAGAATTTCAGGGAGTTGTCAAGACAGTTAATGACAATCTGTGTCAGCGCGTCAGGGTCGGCATAGATTTCCGGCATATCGTCCTGAATTTCTTCCTCGATCCGCATATCCGATTTCTCATATCTTACATTCATTTCTTTAACTATATTTCGAAAGACCGCATCGGGATTAAACTTTATTTTGCGTAATCGCAGCATATTGGCTTCCATTCTCGACATATTCAGCAGGTTGTCTATCAACCGCAACAGGCGGTCGATGTTATTAGACATTATCTGAAGATATTCAGACTGGGATTCAGTAGTGGGACCGGCGATTTCATCTTTCAATATTGCAGTAAATTCCTTCAAAATTGCTGATGGAGTCCGTAGTTCATGCGAAACATTCGACAAAAACTCGCTTTTAAGCCGCTCGATTTCCCTTTCTTTGGTTACATCTCTCAATACCATCAGGACACCCTGCGGCATACCATCCGGGGCTGAAAGACATGCGACATGAGCGTCCAGAACTATTGACTTGTTATTCTTGTCAGTTAATTTTAATTCCTTTATAAGTGTTTTGTCGGATTTTCCGATTTCGTTGTAAAAATCCTCAAACCTGATTTCAAACAAGGATTCAAGCTCATGTTTATTTATAGACGATATCCCAGCATCTGAAATAATAATATCCGCGGCAAAGTTATAAAGAATCGAATCTTCATCCATGTCATACATTATTACACCATCGGGCATATCCTCAATAATTCTCTCCATTTTGTCCTTTTGACTTTCGACTACTTTTCTTAACTGAGTAAATACTTCTGCGCTTTGTTCGGCAAGCTTAGTAAGAAATTGTTTGTCATTTTCGGAGAATTCTTTTGCAGAAAATCTATTTACATTAAGGACACCAAAATCGACATTGTCAACACGCAAGAAAAAATTGAAGGTAGTCCCTACTTCTTCTTTTACATTTTTAAGGTTTTTGTCATCGTTTATATCGAAGGTCATTTCGTCCAAATTAACCGATTTGCCACATTCCTTATTCATATATTCAGAAACTGAAGTCTTTAACCAATGTAAAATATTTTTGTCCAATTTTACCGACGTTTTGATAGTGAACAGGTTTCTTTTCAGTGAGTAAATCGAGCAAAAATCGTTTTCCACAGCTGCCGATAAAGATTCAAGGATATTATTGTAAACTTCAACAATATCGAAATTATACGTCAGGTTTTTACTAAAATTATATAGAATAGCTATCTCCACAAGATTTTTCTTGAGTTGGTCCCTGTCAATTTCGACCTGGCGCTGAAGCCGGATATTTTCTCTTTTCAGTCCTTGACGCTCTAAATGCGAATCTACTGTATCGAGAATTTGCCTGATATTGAAAGGTTTCGTAATGTACCCATCAGCTCCAAGATTAACAGATTCAATGGCGCTATCCAATGTCGCTCTTCCTGTCATCATCAAGACAATAATGTCACCATATAACGCCTTTGCTTCTTTCAGCACACCCATCCCATCCACAAATGGCATCATAATATCGGTTAAAACGAGATCGTAATTTTGCTCTTTTAGCATATCGCAGGCTTCTTTCCCGTTCTCACATACTTCGATATTATCAAAACGGGTTTTGAGCAATTCCAGCAATAAAGCTCGAATTGCGGCATCGTCGTCTGCAATCAGGAGCTTTTCTTTTCTGGACATAAGGTTTTATATATTTTGAAAGTTGTTTTCGTTACGGGATCCCCATCCCAGCTTATCACTCAATACGCTGAAGAAATTATGCGACAAAAAGTGGACGAGATTCAGCGTTAAGTCGCTTTTCGTTATGGTTACTTTTTGTCCGGGTTTCAAGGTAACCCCCAGATGTCCATCAACGTTGAGAGGAATCTCGTCCGGTCCGGCAAATATTTCTAAATTTATTGAAAAATTTCCCGGTACAATCATTGGACGTGCAGAAAGGGTGTGTGGACAGATGGGAGTAATCAGCAGGTTATCTACGCTTGGATACAGAATCGGACCGCCGGCAGATAATGAATAAGCTGTTGACCCTGTTGCGGTCGATATAATGATTCCATTCGAGGTATATGTATTGCAATATTGATTCTCTATAGTCAAGCCGATTCTCAAGCTTCTTGCGTAACCGCCTTTATCGATAAAAACATCGTTAATCGCGTAAAGTTTTTGAGACTCATCCCCGTCTACAACAGCCTCAATCATTACTCTCTTCTCAATCTTATATTTCTTTTCGAGAAGATCTTTGATTTTTTCCGGAAGTTCTTCGGGCTTGATTTCGGTTAAAAATCCAAGATGACCGGTATTTATCCCGAGTACAGGCGTCTGGGAGTTGCTTATTTTCTTTGCAATATATAATAGTGTTCCATCTCCCCCAAACGTCAATATAATATCCGATTTTA
The DNA here is from genome assembly GCA_022562855.1 of Candidatus Zhuqueibacterota bacterium. Classification (GTDB taxonomy): domain Bacteria; phylum SM23-31; class SM23-31; order SM23-31; family SM23-31; genus JADFON01. The sequence continues at coordinate 14,543 of JADFON010000006.1, forward strand.
CACCAAGATCCTCTATCTTTACACTTCTGCTCTTTTCCTTGAGTGTAACTGCAAACCTACTGTCGACAACAAAAGAAATAGAGTTTTTTTCCCATGTTTCAAGCAATCGCCGGACAACTTCAATAATTTCTTTACGCTCAATATTTCCCGTTATTCCGAATATCACAATACTGTCCCACTATTTTTGTTACTCCGACAGGATTGTCAATTGAAACTCGCCGTCATTATCTTTGACTATCTTCTTAATTTCTTTTTCCGCAGTTTGAAGTTTGTTTTTACATACCTTTGCAAGTCCAATTCCTTCCTTGAACAATTTCACCGTATCTTCAAGAGGAACATCGCCATTCTCGAGATTAGCAACTATTTCTTCCAGCCGTTTCAAGGCATCCTCAAATTTCTGTTCCGTCATTGATCAATTCTCACTTATATTTTCAATAATTCCTTTTGCTCTGCCTTTCGCAAATTGCAGCATTACTCCATCACCTGCACTCAGCACAGAGCTGTCCTTTACGATACTGTCATCTTCCGTTCTGTATGTAATGCTGTAACCTCTTTGCAACACGGATTCCGGGTTCAGCGAGTTCAACCTGTTTTCAAGCTGATTTACATTGTCGTTACGTCTTGTAAAATAGTTTTCGTAAATTGATTCGAGCTTGCCCATGTGCAGGTCTAAAATAAGATTTGACTGTTTCAAAATTTCTTCGGGCATCTTTAATGCATGCGAATTCTTTATCATTTCTACTTTTTCATCCAGATAACCCAGTTTTCCGGTAACAATACGATAAAGATGCCGGACTTTT
>JADFON010000316.1 GCA_022562855.1 Candidatus Zhuqueibacterota bacterium
GTCTTCCACAAATAATCTCCTTGTTTAATAAATATTTCTAATTCAAATGTAAAAACTATCTAAATTATTTTATTAATGTGTCAGTACATAAATTATTATATTGATACCCATTTGAAAAGGCAGAGTATCGGCGCGATCCAGCCTTCTCTGCGGCCATTCCCAGCCGTCGCCGATATCCTGGTTTACACAGGCTAATGCCATCATCCTGCCCTTGTCGTCAAAGTATGCCCAGTACTCATCGTCGTATTTTCCATATCCTCCGCTAACCCACGATGGCGCCTCAATAGGATCGATATCGTAATATATCGACCAGATTTCGTGATCGGGTGGGAGCTGAACAGGCTCCTTATCAGGGAACACCATTTTCATTATAAACTTTAAATTATTCCATTCGCCGGTCCTTGTTCTGAAATCATCGAACATAATAAATCCGCCGCGGTTCAAATATTCCCTGAGATTTTTTATCTCTTCTTCGTTCGCATACCAGAAACCCGGCTCGCACATATAAAGAAACGGATACTCAAAAATCCGTTCATCGCGAAGGGAAAGGACCATATATTGACCGGCAAGGTCGATCTTTGTAGTTTTGCTTATGGCTTCGTATAAATTATCTTCTGCCGTCGGATAATCGTGTGCCCAGGGCGCTTGACGCCTTCCCCTTCCATAAATGCTCCCTCCACCCCCGTAGGAATCATACTGTATCCTGATAAACCTGAACCCATGATCGTTTTGAGCATACAACAGATCATCTGCGCTAATAATCGTTATTACAAGAAGCGATAATATTAAAATTTTTTTCATCTAATTTCCTTTTCATAAACAGCTTTTTACTTTCCGTCTTTCTATGATTTTTTTTCTACTAATGTCAATCCTGAATACATTTCAACAGCAATTTCAGCGCTTCGCCATAGCTTGGGGCGATCTCGAGAGACTTCAAAACTTCCTTTTTTGCCTCATCTTTTTGACCTTCATTATACAGGCTCAACGCAAGATTGTAAAAAGCTTTCGATTTATCTATCGGGTCAAGGGCAACGAGAATCCTTCTCTGTTCTATTTCTTTGGAATAATTTAGATTTGCAACATAAATATCCGCCAGATTTAAGTAGGTATTGATATTGTAAGGCTGCACCTGCAAAGAACGGTTAAAATAATATTCGGCTTTTTCAGGATCGCCCTGTTCCAAATAAATTTCCGCCAGTTCAATTGCTTCATCAGCGCCAAATTCGGAATACATAAGATACTCCTCAAGAACTTTTTGAAGATCTTCCGTGCGTCCCTGAGAACGGTACACCCCCGCTAATCCCACATAAGGATTTCCCGGCTCCACATATGTCGGCAGGCTTTCTTTCGCCTTTATAAACCGTTGTTCCGCATCGGCATAGTTTTCTTCTCTCAGCGCTTCGTATCCTGAACTCAAATTGTCAAAAAACGGATTACTCCTGCCACCCGTTAGCTTTTCAAAGAATGAAGGTTCTTCAGCGCCGCCGCCCATCATTCCTTCCAGACCAACAAGCATATCCTTATATTTAGGCAGTTCTTCGCGCTGTTTTTCAAAAAACTCATTTTCTACGTTTTCGGTGCTTTCCTTCAATACCTCCTGAAAACTTTTTTCAAGGTCGCTGCCTTTACCAAGTTCAATGAGCAAGTCGCTAACCGCCTTAAATCCATACTTATCCGAAATAAACTCAATCAATCTCGAAGATTGATAATAGGTAAGCATGATCTGCCCCGCATATTGCGGTCTGGTAAAACCCTTGTTTATTTCAGCGAGTGTCAGCAGCTTATCCCGGTCGAGTGCGGAAAAAAATTCAAGTTCCATATCCCGTGCCCATTCAGGGAAGGCTCTTTTCTCTTCATATACGGCAAGTCCTTCGGTAAACCACCTTGGCACACGGTGGTCCGACAACCCAAGCGCCATTACGTGTGCAATCTCATGCCATAGTGTTCTTTGCCAGTTGTAATTACTGTCGTCGATCCCCATTTGTGCGGCATAATCGAAACGGGCTTTGGGAGTGTCGAAAGCCAGAACATCGCCAAAACAGACTCCAAGCAATTGTATTCCCGGAAGACCGCCAATCCTGACTGCAAAATCCGCGTGGTCGTTGTAGGCTTCTATCCGTATCTTGTCTTCCGGTTTGTAGGGATAACGGGCAGAAAGATCTTTGTAGTTTTCCTCTGCAAGATCCAATATAGCCTTACCGAGCACACCGCTTTCCGATTTGTGGATTATCAGGATGAAATTTTCACTTTCAAGCGTTTCAAAATCGACATAATCGTCGATGAGATTCAGCGTGTTTACCGCAAAAACATTATACGGATCGCTGGTGAAAACCCTGTCGAGATACCGTTTTGCTTCCCGTACCCGTCCTAACCTGAGAAGATTTGTACCCACCAATGCATAGGCTTTCCAGTGAACAGGGTCGCGGGCTATTGCGTTGTAACCGAATTGAACTGCGTCTTTATACCTGAACCTGCGAACGCAATTATCAGCGATTATATAGTAAAAATCACCCGGATTCGGATTCAGTGAAATTACCCTTTGTTCAATTTCCTTGAATTTGTCCTTCTCGTCACGCAGGTGATGAATAACTGCAAGGTAAGCAAGAGATGATTGAGAATTAGGATTGATTGCAAGCGCTTCCGTTATCAGCCGTTCAGCTTCTTCATATTCACTGTCTAAAATCTGCACTTTTGCCAATAAATTCCGGGCTTCAACGCTATTGGGATTAAATCCTAACGCTTTATTAGCAAGGTCTTCAATAGCGGCAAAACTCGCCGTTGATCTCGCAAAATCGGTATATAAATCTGCCTTATTCGGATTGATAGCCATGGCTTCTTCAAAATTTGCCTGCGCCTGGTCGGGATTGAATTTATCTTCAAACAGCCTGCCCCACCACTGAAGAACCATTACGTTTTCCTTGTCTAATTTATTTGCGGTAGTAAATGCCTCAAGGGCTTCCCTGGGTTTGCCGATGGCAGTAAATGCCCTTGCTGCGTAGGCATAGTGTTCCGGTGTGGAAAAATTTGACAGTCTATATTGATAAATTAATTCATTGTAAAATCCGCTTGCTTCCCATTTTCGTCCGAGACCGTCAAAAAGTTCGGCAAGGTCGAGAATATTCCTCCAAAAATCAAATTTCCCGATTCTTGCCTGTGCAAACTCTTTCTGCGCATCTTCGTATTTGCCCGTGGCAACATGGAATCTTCCCTGTATATTGAGCAAATAAGGATCGTCGGGCGATTTTTGTAAATACGATTCAACCTCTTTCAACCCGCCGTCATATTCTCCGACTTCAAGAAACGTCTCAAAATAACCCATTACCGATTCCCT
>JADFON010000317.1 GCA_022562855.1 Candidatus Zhuqueibacterota bacterium
GGCATCGACTGGCAGAAACAGCCGAAAGCGGATATCGTGGTGATAACCCATGAGCATGGCGATCATTTCCAGCCCGCCATACTATCACAATTACGCAAAGGCTCAACTACTCTTCTCATGAACGAAAGATGCGCAGAACAAATAGAGGGAGCAACGGTTGTGAAAAACGGTGATACAAGAACAATTCAAGGTATCAAAATTGAAGCGATCCCTTCATATAATATCGTTCATAAAAGAAACGGCGCTCCGTATCATCCGAAAGGAAGGGACAACGGTTATGTGATTACATTCGGCGGTAAGAGAGTGTATGTCGCCGGTGACACCGAGAACCACCCGGAAATGAAGGCTTTGAAAGATATCGATATTGCGTTTCTGCCAATGAACCTGCCGTATACGATGACACCGGAAATGGTTGCTGACGCAGCAGAGGGTTTTAAGCCGAAGATACTGTATCTCTACCATTACAGGGGAGGCGATACGGATACCTTAGAGAAGTTGATGGAGGATGTAAAGAAAGTCGAACTGCGAATCAGGACAATGTATTAGGTTTCCCTGATGTTTTGTTTTAATACATGTCATCCTGCGGGATGACGACTTCCGATGAACCGCTTCCCGGTCTGAACCGGTATAGCCACACACCAACAACGACGAATCCGATTGCAATTATTGCAAACGGTCCGATCCATGCAAGCAGGTTAAAACCCTCGGTGGTGGGTTTGATCAGGATTCTTTCGCCATACTCGCTGACGAGGATACTTTTTATTTCCGAAGACGTTTTACCTTCGTCAAGATAAACGCTGATTTTATCACGTACCTCGAGAGAAGCGCCCGACCGGTGATATGCAACAGCTTCCCTGAAACAGCATGGAGCTACAAATTCGTTTTCCAGTTGTTTTTGAAGAGTGGGCTTATCCGGTTTGACGGCTTCCTGTTGGGTAAATCCAAAGAACATAATAGCCGAAACGGAAAGTAAAGCTATATTTATTAGATATTTTTGTTTTTTCATTATACTGCTCCCGTCCAATGCAGACTACATTATGTAAATTATCTATACACGGTTAAGTGTACACATTTCCGGTCATTATTTCAATAGTTATTTCAAATTCTTACATATATAAACATCGTTTAGAATTCAAAAGTTTCAAAAAAAACAACTTCAACTAACCCTTAAATGTTGATAGGAGGATACCATGTATTTTATCGGTCTATTACTTGCGGTATTTATTTTAGTAGCGACAATGCTGCTTGGCGGATCACCGATGCTCTTTGTTAATGCGCCTTCTTTTCTTATCGTAGTCGGTTGTTCAATAGCGCTACACTGTGCGACTCACTGCGGCAAAAACAACTCAGCGCCGTTTAAGTTTTCCGTTCCGGATAATTTATCCGATGATGAGAGAAAATCGAGATCTGCCGTGATAGAATATTCTCTAAGATGAATCCGGCAGGAAAAAGTATTTATTTTCTGTTGTTACTTCTCAGGTTTATGATTGCCGCCTGATTAGCGATACCCTGCGCCTGATCGGAATAACCGATTGTCATATACACGTTGGCTACATCTCTGAACAAACGCGCTTTTGTTTTCGAATTTTTTAACTGATGTGCGGTAAAAAGCGACTGTGACAAAATGCCGGCAACGTCTTGTTCGTAATCGAGTGCAACATACGTTGCTGCGATATCGGTCAATGCTTCCGATAAATCCACTTTACCGGTAATTGTTTCGGAAACTGCGAGCGCTCTGGATAGCGACCATCCGGTGCCTTTTGTGTTTCCCACGCTGTCATACTGCCGCGCGATCCAGACAAATGCAGTAACTTTGTTTGTTCCATAGCTTATGGATTCGGCAACCTCTCTGGCTTGTTTGAATTCTCCGATCTGGGCATATCCAACAGCAATTTTTTCAAGGAAACGGTCTTTAGTGCCCAAATCGTTCATTCTTGAAACCTTATTCAACGCTCTGGAGAGCTGTTTAAGGATTAAATCTTTGTTGCTGTTGTCAGATGCGGAAAAATCCGAGGCAATTGTTGCGGTGGTAATAAATGCGAATGCACATGTGATCCCCAGTAAGCATGTGAGTAAACGCACGCTTCTGGACATGTAAGTCCTCCTTTTTATGGGTTACATTGTGTTTGATGAATTGCTATCATTGAATTTACTTTCATTGGCTAAACTGATATAAACTACGTAAGTACTACCAAAAATGTTTCACTATTTTCACTACAAAAAATCTTGTAACTGCTTAAACCGCTATGATTTTTGGAATAAAATAATCAAAAGATATTGAGTTTTAAGATTGCTTTTCATGGTTTGTAGTGTTACATTTTTCAAAATCCGTCTAAAAAAATGGCATCCTCCACAAACATCAATAATTCGTCTTCCAACGGGAGAACTCTTTCCGGTACAAAGCGGTCTCCTGCAGAAAATTCATCCCCCGAAAATGATGCTGCCGGTCAAAAAGAATATTTTTTGAAAAGCCCCGAAGGTTTTCTTTTTACTCATCTCTTTGCGTCGAATGCTATACAGGAACGATTGAATGAAGAATTAAAAGACGATGTGTCGTTGACCCCGGTTTCATTACAGTTTGCATCCTCTAATCGGATTAAGAACAAAGGAAAATATGTAACTGCGATTGTCAGGTTCCCGGAGGAATTTCCTGGAACGGCGGTTACCTATTTCCCGGAAAATCATCTAAGAAAGACGGTAAAAAAACCTGGGGGAGGATACGGGGAGATTGTAAAACGGATTTATGAACCGGTGGGATTAAACCTGTCGCAGATTTTTGATGTGAAAAATGGGAAGGTAGAAATCGATTCAGACGTTGAAATGATAAAAAAGTACTTTCCCGAAAACGAAAAAAAATTTCTCTGGATAAAATATCATATCGAAATCCCCGGCAAAACCGGGTTTTTCGCCTTGCAATGTATATCCTATGAACTTCTGTCAACGCTTTCACATTATTATCTCAAAAAAGATCTTGACTCGAAAATTTCATCAAGTGTCGACTTGTTCCTTTCATTTGTCAGGTCGATAAACAAAAAATTCCAGGAACGGTTGATACATGCTATTGCCTCGGACGAAGACCACCCCGGAATTGCGCTTAGAGATACAAAACCGGGTGCAGGCGCTTCGGTGGGAATAAATCTCGAAGAGTTGAGACTTGTCGATGACAGGGCTTTGCGTGCAATTCTCGATGAAATTTCGCGCAGGCGGTTACCGCCGAAATCTGTAGTTTATGCACTTTCCGGTATGAGCGAGGAATTGCGAGGGAGGTTTTTGCAAAATATGTCCCGCAACCGAAGGAGTGAAATCAGGGAAGGTTTTTCG
>JADFON010000318.1 GCA_022562855.1 Candidatus Zhuqueibacterota bacterium
CGTCAGAGATAAGTGAAAAATACCCACGGCGTCTCATGAAAAATATCTTTTTTCCGTCATTCGACCAGACCGGTTTAAAGCCGTTCCTTGTTAGTTTGCGAATAAATTTCCCGTTGTTATCTATTATCCACAATGGAGTATATTCGAGACTTTCGGTGGGACCTCCCTCCAATACTATCCGTGATTTATCGGGCGACCACCGGGCAACGTCGATCCGGTCGGGAAAATATTTTGAGTTGTCGTCATAACGTAGGATTACCTTTATGAGGGTACCGTCGGGTCTCATTGCGGCGAGTTCTCTAAAATCATTGCTTGACCGTATAAAAAGGATACTTTCTTCGTCAAGACTTATCTGATTACCTACCGGGTTCGAGCAGGAAACGGCGGTAAAAAGAATGAGAATGAAAAATAACTTACAAAAATGTTTCATGGTTTTGATTTGTGTTTTTTTGATAAATTCCCAATAGATTAATTGTACTATAGTATATAATAGTATATGTATTAAAAAAGTAAAAGCTATGGAATAGTTCACTTTTTATTCCAAAATCACTATCTATTTGTGCTTAGACGAAAAATTGTTTTCTTAAATAGAAAATATTGTGAAAAACTCTTATGATTTTGAATCAATAAAATTGTTGTATATCACTTGTTACATATTTTATTCGGGACCAAAGGTCAATTGTCGAATATTGGTTCCATTACTGTCCATAATCCAGATCGTTTCAAGACCAACAATTTTGATATTCACCGGGGGACGGATAAAAACGATCTCAGAACCGTCGGGAGACCAGGACGGCTGGCTGCCGTCTGTTAGTCTGCGTATCCCTGTACCGTCAGTATTCATCGTATAAACAGAAAACCGTTCCCCGGGTACCAGGGACGCAAAAACGATCTTCAGTCCGTCCGGTGAATAACGAGGGTATCGATTATCGTTTCCGGCAACAGCATTGAGGGTGTCGGGTTTTGTGGTATCAAAAGGATTGTATCTGACAAACTTATTCCACGGGGTTGAAGGTCCTGCACTGACATAACCAATAATGTTTTTACCATTTTGGTGCCAACTGGGATTTAACCCGAAAAGGCCTACCAGCCTGTCATCCGTTCCATTCGATTTGATAATTTTTATGCCGCATGAGTTTTCCGGTAGAGGGACTATTTGTGATCCACAATCATTATTAGTATAAGCTATCCATTGACCATCCTGACTAATACTTGGAAAGAAGTTTCTGCCTTCTTGTGTGAGCTGAAGAGTCTCTGATACAACAACAGAATCTCCTTCAAAAGGCGCTTTGTAAATCTGTCCTCCCGATTCAAAAACAAGCCAGTTCCCGTCGCTGCTGAAATGTGCATTGTACACTTTCCCGTCCAATAATTTCCGCTGGTTGCTCCCGTCTTTGTCCATTATCCACAAACCGACTAACTCATAATCTATACCGATCACATCCTCGATTTGTTTTTTACCATGATGCAGAAACACGATCTGTGTTCCGTCCGGCGTCCAACCGGGAAATTCGTTCACTGCAGTGAATCCCGGTTCAAAACCAAGAGGATCGTCAATCATGATTGGATCATCACACGATAGGAAGTGGATCAGTGCAAACAAAAATGTCAGGATAGTAATCTGTTTCATACAAAATTCCTTTTGTCTGAAATGACAGACAGCATGTAATTCAATTAGCTTTTGACTTCACTAATTTGTACAATAGTGACAGTCCCCGGGCAGCATTCTAAACCCTTGTAAAATGTCTTTGTAGAGACCGTTTTTGAGGGCGTGCGCCCGGGGTTTTTATTTGTAAATGTATAATGCTTTTTAATAAGATTCTAATACCACATCGCGTTGTTTCGGATTGGCTTAAAAAAAAGTATTCACTGTTTTCAGGACTTATGTAAATCCCGAATAATACGATTCCATAGATTTCTCTGTTTCAATTTGAAATAAATGCTCTGGCAATATTACCGTTTGGAAAAGGTCAGCCGCTTTAAACCTGATCCGTCAGGGTTTATGGTCCAGAGTTCTCCGTTTCCCTCAAATTGCTTAAATTCATGCCAGTACATAAAAATTATTTTTTTTCCGTCAGGTCTCCACGCAAATGACATAGCGTCTATGGGTGAAATCTGACGATTGTTGCTGCCGTCCGTATTCATCACGCGTATGCTCGTTTCTCCCTTGTTGGTACTTGTAATATAAGCGATTTTCGACCCGTCGGGTGAGTATTTCGGATTCTGATCCGAGCGGTCATCAAAGGTTAAACGCTCCAGGTTATTCCCGTTTATATCCATCGTATAAATTTCACCACCGCTGTTTACATAATTTCTAAATACTATTCTTCTGCCGTCGGGTGACCAGTCAGGCGTACGCCATTCGCCAACAAGTTGTGTGCCTATGTCGGTTTTTTGTGAGCCATCGGATCGCATTTTCCAGATAACACTTGCCCCTTTCGGATCATTAACATTAGAGTCATACACGATCCATTCTCCGTCGGGGCTCCATTCCGGAAAAAAATTACCCCCTTCGGACGTAAGCTGTTTTAACGTAGTCATATCCACAAAGACGGGGTCGATTCGGGGAACCTCGACCGTATAGATATGTCCGCCGCTTTCCATGACCAGCTTTTTTCCGTCCGGACTCCACTTAATATCCCCGAAACCATGGAGAACATTGAGCGGTTGAATTTCAAGTGTATGAGTTTCAAGGTGCCAAAGACCATAATATAAATCATCTTTAAAACCATCAAGATCAAAGTCAACGCTATCCATATGTACAACAGCTACCCAATTACTCTGTGGGTGCCAGTCATCCAGCTTACCGTAGGGTGGAATAGAGGATATGTGAGGTTCAACAGCTCTCCCTTCCTCAGGACTTTTTGTGTCGATAATACCGCAGCCGCTAATAAGAGATGCGGCAATTAGTAAAATTTTGATGAAACTCCGCGTTCCTGCGATACACTCTGATTTAGTTTGAATAATCATTATTTCAATACCCCTTTTTTCGATTTTTTTATTTTCCGGATTTTGAACCTCAAATCCGCGTCCAATAAGCAATGATATTTCGAATAAAATATAGGACAGAACCGCTAAAATTAATTGCGGAATAAAGTCCCCCCCGGGAGTAATGACCGCCGAAATAACCAAAAGTCCGACAATGATATGCTTTCGGTAGGCGGCAATTTGCTTCGTAGTTACTATTCCCCCCCGACACAGAGCTAAAATAATCAAGGGCAGCTGAAACAACACGCCAAACCCGATGATCATCCAAAACAAAAAAGATAAATAGGCTTGAACCGAAATCATGGGGCCCAGTATCTCCGA
>JADFON010000319.1 GCA_022562855.1 Candidatus Zhuqueibacterota bacterium
AGATCTAGTTTGGTCTCTTCATTCGGCCTACACCCGCAGAATCACTTCGGCGCTTTGAACAGCCTTGAAGGAATCCATCCAAAAGAGATACGTTATCTCGGTATCGAAGGATTTGAGTCCCGGTTTGCCTCAAGGAATTTCAAAGAGATCATAAACAGACATAATAATGCAGGAATTTTAGTAGCAACGGTCATTACGCTTACCGGCGAACGGGAAATAGGCGAAGGGAAAACGAGGCAGACAAAATTTGACATGGAGAAAGATGCTGATGCATCGCTTCATATAATTTGTTCGGAAGAAACAAATTCGGAGCTTATTGAATATTACAAACATAACAAGCATATTGATTTTACAATTACGCCCTATTAGCGCTATAGTGTTGTTTGCAGCCGCCACGCAGACACTATCACCACTTTTATGGGAGTCCACATGATAGAACTGCTGTCGGAAGATCTTGAACCGAGGATAACCGACACGATAAAACTGCTGGGAAAATCAGGATACTACGATTTCCTCCGTGCTGCCATTAACAGCAAAGTAACGTCCAGGCTGACAATATCCCAGCTCAACATATCAAGCGCCATTGAAGCTGCATTAGCCGCTTATAATCATCTGTTCGATGTGTGTGAAAGACATCTTGATACGGAAAGTCATAACCGGGATTCGGAAAAATTCCGGGAAAAGCGGGTGTTTGCGAACAGACTTTCGCTGTATATCGGTAGTGAGACAGGGCTCAGGCTTCTCCACTCCGGTGAAAAACAGAAACATAAACCCGGGGTACAGACAAAGGGTCTGAACTTTGGCGAAAACGCAGCCTCAAACACAAAGAATATTATTGACCACCTGATAAGGTTTCTTCAAAAAGGGACAAAAAGCGACCCGGCAGACAGCCGGCTATTTGAACTTGCCGACACGTATCTCAACAGCCTGAAAAATACCGCGCTGACCGGCGCCCGGCAGTATGAGAAATTTTTTGCGGATTATCCTGAACTTGAACATACGCGCGTACTGTCCGTTGATTTCGAGAGATTTAGTTCAAGTGAGATTGAAAAGCGTGAGAAAATGCTTACTTTTGAGGATTATGCCGGTCAGGAGGAAGCGGTAAACGAACTGAAAAAAATTTCCGAATTTGTCAGAAATCCGAGACCTTTTATGATGTGGGGCGCAAAGACTGCCAGGGGATTTGTTCTCTATGGTCCTCCCGGTACAGGTAAAACCTATCTGGCTCGGGTTTTTGCCGATGAATGCGAAATGCCATTCACCGAGATAAAATTATCCGATATTCTCAATGAAATGTATGGCAGAAGCAGCCAGCTCGTTCAGGAATTGTTTTCAAAGCCCGGTGTCATTTTCGTTGATGAAATGGAAACACTCGGCAGAAAAATCGGCGATGAAAAAACACATGAGGGAACTGAACAAATTGTCAACACAATGAAGCAGGTTATGGACGGTCTGGAGAGTAAAGTCAGAAATTATGACGACCCTGTCACGTTCTATATCGGCGCTACTAATAATATCGAGATAATGGAACCGGCATTGATCAGACCGGGAAGGTTAAAACCTCTCTTCATGCAGCCGTATGGAAGCGGCGGCTTGGCGCAGGTTTTTTCAATTCAGAAAAAAATGATAATAAAGGCGTCGGACGGAGAACGCACCATTTTCGATCCAATAATAAATGAGGATACTATCGGTGAAAAACTTGCGGAAAGGGACCTTGTTCCCGCAGACGTCGAATATATTCTACAAAACATAGTGAGTAACAAAGCTTTTGAACAAGCAAAAGCAGGAGTAGACAAAATTTTACCTCCGGTATCCGAAAAAGACCTCGTTCAGGCGATAGAAAAATACGAAAGAAGTGACGAAAGCATGCTTAAAAATATATTGCAAAAAATATCATAATAGTATTAAATATAGACATTCACAAAACTCTCACTATATAAGGAATAGAACCGATGATTGATCAAATTGTAGTAATGGGAGAAAGTTTTTTATTTGCACTTGTTGCCGTCATCTTAATGTGGTTCACCAAATTATACCGCGATTGGCGCACCCCCTTTGACGACAATAATGAGGTTGTGGAAAATTCCAATGCCGCCGTTGGTCTTCGGCGAGCCGGTCTGTTTCTCGGTTCGGCTATCGGAATTTCAGGTGCGATAGTCACCGAAACAAGTTCCGATCCGTTGTTGACTCAAATCGGTCTCTTTGCTCTTGACGCAGTTGTTGTAATTGTTCTGCTTCTTGTGGCACGGTTTATCAACGATACGATTATTCTGAGCAAAATAAAAAATGACGAAGCGGTCAAGAATGGGAATATTGCGGTCGGTTTTGTTGAATTCGGTTCCTACCTTGCAACCGGATTGATCCTGTTCGGCGTGTTTTCTGGTGAAGGAGGAGGATATGAAGTTGCGGTCGGATTCTTTGCTCTGGGGCAGGTGGCTTTGTTTTTATTGATAAAAGTCTACCAGGTGATCACACCGTTCGATGTTTATGAGGAGATAAACAAGGGTAATGCCGCCGCCGGTCTTGCGGTAGGAGGCATGCTCACCGCCCTCGGTATCATTCTCCAGGCAACGGTAACGGGAGCCTTTACGGGATGGGCAGAAACTCTTGCGGATTTCGGCATTTACACGGTGTTCGGCATTATTCTTCTTGTTATATTCCGCTGGATAATCGACCTGCTGTTTCTCCCAAAAACAAAGCTGGCAGTCGAAATCCAACGGAACCAAAATATCGCCGCGATAGCCGTGGCACAGGGAGCATTGATCGGTGTCGCCGTGATTATCAGTAATATGATCTGACCGATAAGAATCGACCTTTGCAGGCGAACCGCCTGCAAAAAGCTCTAAGACGTCCGGTAGGGTGAGCGCGTATTTGAGCACATGAAGGCATATAGGTTTGTGTATGGAGGATGGCGTATTCGCCGGCGAGGAGAGGAAACATCATGAAATCTATAAAATACTTTCCGATTCTCATTTCCTTAATTGCCCTGCCTGCGCCGTTTTTGGTGCCTTTGCCTAAATTCCCAACCACCACGTAGTCACTAGCATAATAGACTTTAGGCAATCTTGAATTTGATAACCGCGATGTAGTTCGTTACATTGGCATCGATACACCGGGACCGGTCGATATATCAAAACCCGTCGAATTCGCCCTGGAAGCCTCTGGCGGCAAATGAAAACTCGTGGAGGGTTGACGGCAAATCCCGAATCTGGGCAGTGACATTGCGGGAGCAAATGGTCGTAGATAATACGACTGTATTTGACCCTAATAAAGCAAAATGGGATCGGCATGTTTTTGACAGTGAA
>JADFON010000320.1 GCA_022562855.1 Candidatus Zhuqueibacterota bacterium
TCCAACGGCGCGTCTGCCAGCGTCGGCCCGAGGCTCGACGCGGCGCGTGCGAAGTGGCTGTGACGGTGGGTTGTCAGACAAGTGCGTAATCTGTTACGCATACGGAACGTCAAAAACTGGACAAGTGTTGAAAATAACAGCGATTATTCGATTGCCCTGGAATTATACCGGGAATGTATTGCGAGTGACATTGGTCATGAAAAAGCTTACCGGGGATATGAGAAGTCTGCGGAAAAAGCCGGGATAACGTTAAAACAGGACAAAGTAGATTTTGTTTTTTATACGGGCGGAATAAAATTTGACGGCAATACAATAAAGAAGCAGAGTCTCGGCGGAAGCGAAAGCGCTTTATATCATATTGCACGATGTATTGCCGGAGAAGGGTATTCCGTAAAAGTATTTAATAATTGCGATACACCCGGAATGTATGATGGGGTGGATTATAGTCCTCTGGTCGATGTCTATTTATTTAACCGCTGGAATTCTTGCAAGGTATTTATATCGTCAAGGTCTTTCAAACCGGTTTTTTTCGACGTTAATGCCGATGCGAAAATAATCTGGCTGCACGATATGCCGAATGTTGCATTCCTCGACCAATACGATTTTGAAACCATGGACTTTTCAGCGTATAAATTTTTTGCATTGAGTAAATATCATGCTGAACAATGGCAGGAATTCCTAAAAATTGGTTCCGACAGGTTTTATATTACGCGAAACGGGTTTGATCCTTCCCGGTTTGCAAAAAAAGAAATTCTGCGTGTGAGCCGTCCCCTATCACGCACTGACCGCTTACGGCGCAAGCCCCGAAATGATAGGGGCAAGCCATCCCTGATGGGACATGCCGGGGAAAGAAACAAATACAAACTTATATATTCGAGTAGACCTAACCGGGGTCTTGACGTTTTGCTCGATATATTTCCGGAAATTAAAAAGCAAATTCCCGAAGCCGAATTACATGTATTTAGTTATTCCTTATCCGAGGATGACCGTGCGATTGAGCCATATATGGACAAACTCAATCAAAACGGCGTCAAATTCCGAGGGTCGGTTTCTCAAGAAGTTCTGGCAAATGAGATAATGGAATCCCGCGTATTTGTTTATCCTTCGACGTTTAAGGAAACCTCGTGTATATCAGCCATAGAGGCACAAGCAGCGGGAACACCGATAGTTACCACTAACCTTGCAGCCCTGCCCGAGACTGTGGAAAACGGCGTCAGCGGCGTCGTGATTGACGGGGACGCCTATTCTCTCGAATACCAGAAAAAATTTGTCCGCGAAGTTGTAAATCTGATTACCGATGATGAATATTGGAATTCACTGAGCGAAGGCGGCAAAAAGAGGGCGGAACGTTTTTTTACCTGGAAAAACATTGCTTTGGAATGGGTCGATTATTTTAAAAACTATCTTAGCGAAAATCGAGATAGTCCAAAACTTTCCTTGTGCATGATAGTCAAGAACGAAGAAAAAACCTTGCCTGATTGTCTCGAGAGTGTTAAGGGAATTGTCGATGAAATCGTGATAATCGATACCGGTTCGACCGATGCCACGGTTCGGATTGCGGAAAGCTATGGCGCAATTGTCAGACATTTTGAATGGATCGATGATTTCGCTGCGGCTCGCAATGAGTCCATCAAACATGCAACAGGCGATTGGATATTGTACCTTGACGCTGACGAGAAAATCTCCGGGGAAAATGGCGAAAAGATACGGGAGATTGTCAAAAACCCCGACATTATGGCTGTGAATATGGTTGAGCACATACCCCAGGCAGAAGGGAATCTGTTCCAGACTACTTCAAGCGATTATTGCAGGTTGTTCCGCAATGATTCAAGACTAAAATTTACCGGAAGAGTTCATGAGCAAATATTACCGGCTATAAACGCCGCGGGTGGTAAGGTTCTCAAATCTTCAATAAGAATAGACCACTGGGGTTTTGCCTTAAGCGAAGAAAAACGTAAGGCTCGCGCTCATAGAAATTTAAAACTGCTTTTACTTGAATTATCGGACAATCCGGAAATTGAAAACGATCCGTTTATCCATTTTAATATTGGAATGGCATACGACGTACTGGGAAACAATGATAAGGCTATCGAATCGCTGCGAAAATCGGTTGAAATTCCGGATGAGTCTATGAAAGATGCGATCCGGTCGACAGCTTATTCGAAAATCTCGCAATTGTATTTTGCCGTGGACAATTATGAGAAAGCAAATTTTAATGCGGATAAAGCCATTGAATTTGACAGCGGAAATATGCTGGCGCATTATATATGTGTTGGTTTGTTGTTTCAAAAGGAACAATTTTCGAAAGCAAAAGATGTGTTGACAAACCTACTGAAAATTACGAAATCCGGAAAAACGAACGCTGAAATCGATATTGCCCAGGTTTACCTCGATATTGGAAATTGCGATTTTAAAATGAATAATTTTAATGACGCTGTCGATTCATACAAAAATGCGGAAAAGCTGCGGCTCAATTCGTTTGAATTAATGTTCAACACCGGAATGTGCTACTTGAATGTAAACGAAAACAAAAACGCTGAAATTTACTTTAAAAAGGCAAAAGAAATACAACCCGATCACCCGGAATTGGAAATTATTTCCCGTCAGTTTGCCGGTGATTCCGAAACAGTTTAAGCATTCATATTCCTTTTCATGAAAAACAAAAACATAAAAGAACATTTGCGCCAGGGAAAAAAATTCTTAAGCGATAACAAGCCCAAAGATGCTCTTGCGAAGTTCAGGGTTGTTATAGAAGAAGAACCGGGATGCCATGAGGCTTATTTTCAGACGGCTTTGGCTTGTAGGTATCTCGGTATGATAGAAGAGGCGTTTGCGGTAATTTCTGAGGCAAATAAGTTAGACCCCGGTAACAATGACTATCTTGAATTGACGGGAATATTATGCAATAGGCTGAAAGATTACCGGGCTGCGTATGAGCATTTATCGGCAATAGGCGTCGATAACATAGAGACAAGCGAAACCTTAAATATACTTGCAAGATGTGCCGAACATACTCTTGATAGTGAAACGCAACTACATGCCCTGAAAAAATCCTTAATTCTCCAACCGGACCAGCAAGAAGTCAAAGAAAAACTGGAGACTTTGAGAATTGGTGGGGATTCACCTTCTAATAACGGACGCAAAAAAATAGCTGTTTTCACCTCAAACGATTACTTTCTCCGCGACATAATTTCACGTCTTAAAGAAAAATACGAAGTGAGGCAATTTAAGGGATCCAGTTTATCGGAGTTGAGTTCGCTTATGCGGTGGAGCGATCTTTCCTGGTTTGAATGGTGC
>JADFON010000321.1 GCA_022562855.1 Candidatus Zhuqueibacterota bacterium
GCATGGGTAAAAGTCCGGTGTTGGAAAACTTGGTATATCGTTAAAATCTTCTTGGTCATGATTATCATATTTTAATTTAAAGAAACTTTTGTTCTTATCGTTATGATTACGATTTATTTCGTGTTTAAGTGACATAGCATTTTTACTCAAACTAGATAACATATCATAATTATGTGATGCACCAACATTATTTATACGTCTTATATAATCCAAATCCTCATAAGCAAAACCAGTAAGACGTTCATCGAACCATCCAACATGTTCTAATAATAACTTATGGAATAAAAAACATCTGGATGGCCCATGCCAAAAAGAAATAGAATGATTGTTCATATCTTTTTCAAGATCACTAAGCCAATCTTTCTTCAATTCAATATCATCATTAGTAATCATAACCCAATCAGTTTGACTTTGAGCTATAGCCCAATTCCAAACTCTTGATAGTGACGGATTAAACCTATTCCAACGAATTTCATCAACATCAGTATAAATCGTATGAGTAGGTGAATTGTCCCAGACTCGTATAAATACCTTCGGTAGAACTTTCCTTATATTTTCAATCAAATTTAAAACTCAGGGAAAACCGCATGGTGTCGGTCAAAGGATGTCCCGTATCACCGCTTATATAACCGAAGTCAAACTGGTAAAGTGAGAACCTGAGACCGGCGCCGAATGTTGCAAATTTTCTTTTTCCAACGCTTTCATAAAAATATCCTGCACGAAGAGAAAAAATATTTGAATACCAGTATTCTGCGCCGCCGCCAACGTTCGTGCGTTTGATCTGGTTGCCAAATCCACCATCAGTCCACGAACTGAAAACTGCTTTGTAAAATGGATCGGATTTCGTGTTGCCTTCGTCATCGGTAGTCTTTACAACAAGCAGTTTGTTGAAATCAACCGTAAACGAAAGTTTATTGAATTCACTTTCCAATGCCTTGAAAGCGAACCCGAATTTCAGATTTGTCGGAAGCGGATCAGCCTGTGCTGCATCTATATACGTAATCTTTGGTCCAAGATTCTGGAGATTAACGCCGAAAGATGTTCTTCTTGAGAAACCCGGTGTCCAAATAAAACCTAAATCCACAGCAACTGAACTACCGATACCTGCTCCTTGCTGCTCTCCGGCGCTAAACGGCGCAAGCCGCGAATAAATATATTTTGCCGTGCTTCCGACAGCAAGATTTTCCGACAACATTGTACCGTATGATAACCCTATCGCCATTTCGAAACTGCTGAAAGTACCGATAACATCCGGTCCGGTCTCATCGGTTCGTACTTGCTCGCCATAGTTTATGTACGTACCGCTTATACCAAGAGTACCGATTCCTTCGAAATGCTGTACATAACTGGCAAAATCATAATACATATCGCCAAGGTTAAGTCCGGGCAGCCATTGTGCATGCATTCCGGAGAATTCTTTACCTTTGATAGTAGCAAGACCGGCAGGGTTCCAAAAGGTAGCGTAAGCGTCATCTGCCACTGCTACGTTGGCTTCTCCCATTCCACCGGCGCGTGCACCTGGTGAAACCATGAGAAAAATTGCTGTAGCCTCACTTTGTGCGAAAAGATTTCCCGTCATTGGCACAAATGCGGCAATAATAACCAGTGTTAAAACTATCCTCCTCATCGCAATACCTCCTTTAAAAACAATAAGTTATATTGATTTTCTTCCTTGTGGAACGACCAAAACATCGAGTTCGATGCTTTTATTGCAATTTCCGTTCCAATTATAATTATCAACACATTTCATTAATTTATATTCGAGAATTATCTTATTACTACAAGTTTACTGAGTTTTTCTACCTGTCTGAGTTCGCCTCCCGCATCAGATCTGGCAATGAGTTTATACATATACGTGCCATTTGCCAATTTGTCACCGTCTTCATCAGTTCCGTCCCACTCTGGCGATGTAAAGAACGTCGAACCACCGGAATGAAAATAGTTGAGAGATTTTATCAATCTGCCACGCACAGTGTAAATTTTGATTTCAATTTCTGCAGCAGCATTTATCTGACAGGTAAACTGTGTATTGTCGGTAAATGGATTCGGATAGTTAAATACATCTCTAACAATCAGCTCATCATCTGCTACCACACTGAGGATACCTCTGAAAGTCGAAGAATTATTGAAGTTATCCCACGCCCTGACGGTGATCGTATGCTGTCCGGCAGACAGACCGGTAATCCGGAAATTTAGCTTCCCTGTCGAAAAACTACCGTTGTCATATTCAAATAATCCGCTCAAATCAACGACGTTGGGATTATCGTCAGTAACAAGTTCGATTTTGTGACCTATCTCCCCCGTTATATTTATCCCGTGAGGGTCCGACAGTCTTAGCTCTAACACAGGATCTGCCGAAACGATATCACCGGATACAAATCTTCTTCCGTCAAACAAAATCTCAATTTCGGGACCTTCGTTATCGAAAACGCCCGTCCTTGTTCCGCCGACGGGCAGACCGTCGACAGAAATCGATCCGTCTCCTTCGTCGTTCCATACATACAGGCTGATTCTTCCGTTTTCACCGCCGTAGGTAATATCCTTGGGCACGACAAAACCCATATCGTACTGGTTTTCACTGCCCGCGTCCAATTCCACGGAACCCTTGAATATTGGAGACCCGGGCAATTTGTAGTTCACTATGTTTCCGTTCAACATTATATGCTCACCGTCTTTTTCCGTATCGAAAACCGAAAGAGCCAACGATCCTTCAAACGGGTTCTGAGAATCAATTGTTCCGCTAACCCGGACCGTCGCAAGAGCCTTTATCGAATCCGGTTGGATCGAAGAAATCGAGATAATTTCATCGGGCAATTTGAGAGACATACTCGGGTCGCCAAGGAGATGGTATTTCTCACTGTTAACGATATTTATTGTAAGCTTTGCCTGCATCATGGCGATTCCCAAAGGTTGTGTCCGGCGTGTATCAAGCACATTGGAAAAGAAATTTCCATAAAATGCGTTCATCAAGGCATGGTTCGGTCCTGCAAAAACATCCCTCGCTGCCGATACCAGGGCAATCGCCCCCCTGTTCTCTCTTGTTACCAGCAGTTCGCCCATCGAGTCCTCATTGGGAAAGTCCCACCTGCCGAACGTACAAGACGATAGATAGAAAAAAAACTGCATTCTGCCGTTATCTATCCTCGGCATATCGATTTCCCGGTTCAGCAGCCACTCGTGTGCAAGTACGCGTTCGTTTCCGTGACCTACATAATTCAGTATATATACTCAATCGTTTATCAATTCGACCATTGCGTCCTCAGCTTCGGGTTTACGAGTGCTTGAGGAAGTGA